>CBHCMH010000017.1:0-13429 GCA_965974445.1 uncultured Rhizorhapis sp. | reverse complement strand
CGCTGGCCCTCCGCTATCACGGGCATCAGTTCCGGGTGTACAATCCCGACATCGGCGACGGCCGGGGCTTTTTGTTCGCGCAGCTTCGCGATGGCGCGGGGCGGCTGCTCGACCTTGGCACCAAGGGATCGGGCCAGACACCCTATAGCCGCTTTGGCGACGGCCGCCTGACGCTGAAGGGCGGCGTGCGGGAAATATTGGCGACCGAAATGCTGGAAGCGCTGGGTGTCCACACCAGCAAGACCTTTTCCCTCATCGAAACCGGCGAGGAGCTGGTGCGTGGCGACGAACCTTCGCCCACCCGGTCGTCCGTGCTGCTGCGCCTCAGCCACAGCCATATCCGCATCGGCACTTTTCAGCGGATCGCCTTTGAACGGGATCAGGCGATGATGACGCGGCTGGTCGATTATTGCCTTGCCAATCTGCTCGATCCAGCGGCGGAGGGCGAGCCTCCGGCCATCGCGTTGATGCGCCAGGTAGTGGAACGGACCGCCGATCTTGCCGCCTCATACATGGTGGCGGGCTTCGTCCATGGCGTGCTCAACAGCGACAATATCAACATCACAGGGGAAAGTTTCGACTATGGCCCCTGGCGCTTCACGCCGAAATGGGACGCGGGCTTTACCGCCGCCTATTTCGACCAGACCGGGCTTTACGCCTTCGGGCGGCAGGCCGAAGCCATTCATTGGGACGTGGCGCAACTCGCCGTGTCACTGCGGCTGCTGAGCGAGGCGGAGCCGTTGATTGCGGAGCTGGAGCGCTACCCCGACCATTACCAATCCGGGATGATCCGCCACTTCTTCCGCCGTCTTGGCCTTGTTCCGGGCGAGCGGCAGGCGTCGCTCCAGTTCATCGAAAGCTGCGTCCGCGCCATGGTGGAAACGGGCACGGAGATCGACCGCTTCTTTTTCGACTGGCGCTGCGGCGACGTTCGGCATCCGGACGCCTACACAGGCGAGGCGTGGAACCCGGTCCGGGAGCTGATCCCCAGCTTCACCCCCGCCGGCACGCGAGACCATCCCTATTGGTCGGACGATGCACCCTGCTCCATGCACATTGCGGAGGTGGAAACGATCTGGTCCGCCATCGCGGAGCGCGATGATTGGGCGCCCCTTTACGCGAAGGTGGCGGCAATCCGCCGGATGGGCGAGGCGCACGCGCCCGGCGGCGGATGAACAACATCCACCTCCGTTCGTGTCGAGCGAAGTCGAGACACGCTTCACCAAGCCAACGTCCCTCGACTTCGCTCGGGACGAACGGAGGTGCCACACCTCAAAATCATCGCACTCCAGCATTGGACGCAGCCAGAATGAACTGGACTTTGACGGCGAAATGCGGCTAAAGGAGCCGCATCATGTCGAGCATCAATGCCATCTCTCTTCTACTGCTACGACTTACACGCCCTTAGGCGTGCGATTTGTGCTGCAAGCTTGCCTTGCCTGGCACACACAGCCTAAGGGCCAATCCGCTTCCAGATTGAAACAGCAGGCGCTGCCGCGTAGATTCCAGCGGTCAGCGGCTTGATTGAAGAGAAGTCGAAAAGACATGTTGCAGGACCCGTCCGTCAAATACCGCCCCTTCCCGCAGGTCGATCTGCCCGACCGGCAATGGCCCGGCCGCACGATCACGAAGGCGCCCCGCTGGCTCAGCACCGACATGCGCGATGGCAATCAGGCGCTCATCGATCCGATGGACACGGAGAAGAAAACACGCTTCTTCAACCTGCTGGTAAAGATCGGCATCAAGGAGATCGAGGTCGGTTTCCCCTCGGCCGGCGCGACCGAATTCGATTTCATCAGCGGCCTCGTCCAGTCCGGCGAGATTCCGGACGACGTCCTGATCCAGGTTCTGACCCAGGCCCGCCGCGACCTGATCGAGCGCAGCTTTGAAAGCCTGAAGGGCGCGAAACAAGCCATCGTCCACGTCTATAACGCCGTCTCGCCCGCATGGCGGCGGATCGTGTTCGGCATGGACCGTCCGCAGATCAAGCAGATCGCCATCGACGCGGCCAAAATCATTCGCGACGAGGCGGCCAAGCAGCCGAATACCGAATGGCATTTCGAATATTCGCCCGAAACATTCTCCACGGCCGAACTGGATTTCAGCCTGGAATGCTGCGAGGCAGTGATGGATATTCTCCAGCCGACGCGGGAGAGGCCGATCATCCTCAACCTCCCCGCCACGGTGGAGGCGGCGACACCCAATATCTATGCCGACCAGATCGAATGGTTCGGCCGTCATATCCGCAACCGCGACAGCGTGGTGATCAGCCTGCATCCGCATAACGATCGCGGCACAGGCGTTGCCGCCGCCGAACTGGGCCTGATGGCGGGCGCGGATCGAGTGGAAGGCTGCCTGTTCGGCAATGGCGAGCGCACCGGCAATTGCGACATCGTGACCGTCGGCCTCAACATGTATACGCAGGGCGTGCATCCGGGGCTGGATTTCTCCAACATCGAGGAAATTGTCCAGACCGTCACTTATTGCAACCAGTTGCCCGTCCACCCTCGCCACCCCTATGCGGGCGATCTGGTGTTCACCGCCTTTTCCGGCTCGCATCAGGACGCGATCAAGAAGGGCTTCGCCGCACAGGAGGCGCGTAACGACGAATATTGGGACGTGCCCTATCTGCCCATCGACCCGGCGGACATCGGCTGTTCCTACGAAGCCGTCATCCGCGTCAATTCGCAGTCCGGCAAGGGCGGCGTCGCCTGGGTGCTGCAGCAGGACAAGGGGTTGAAGCTGCCCAAGCGGATGCAGGCCGATTTCAGCCGTATCGTGCAGGATCTGGCCGACCGGACCAGCCGCGAGCTGGTCGCCGCCGACATCTGGACTGCGTTCGAAGGCTATTATTGCCTGGGCACCGACCAGCCCTTCAAGCTGATTGACTATCAGGAAAGCCACCAGCCGCATGCCGGCGGCAATCGCCTGTTCGTCGGCAAGATCGCCCTGAACGGCGTCGAACAGACCGTGAGCGGGCGCGGCAACGGTCTTATATCCTCCGTGCTGGCGGCGCTGCGGGACAATTGCGGCATCGACCTGGAAGTCGAGGATTATAACGAGCACGCCATCGGCCATGGTTCGGACGTGCAGGCGGCCGCCTATGTCGAATGCAAGACGCCGGAGGGCAAGAAAATTTTCGGCGTCGGCATGGACGCCGATGTCGCCACGGCATCGGTGCAGGCCATCCTGTCCGCCGCCAACGGACTTGCCGCGCGCGGAAATTAGGACTGGACGGGGCGAGGCCCTGCGTTAGTCTTGATCCTGCTCGGCACGGGGGTCGTTGCATATTTGGCGTCACCCTGGCGAAGGCCGGGGTCTCCAGCCTCTTGGCCGTGTCATGCCGATGGAGATTCCGGCTTTCGCCGGAATGACGGATAGTTTCGCAACGCCCCCCGTGCCGAGGAGGAACTTGAATGTTTTGGAGAACCCATGCCCCTGCCCTCACCACTGTTCGACGCCCTGAGGCTGCCCGTCATGGCATCCCCCATGTTCATCGTTTCCGGCCCGGAACTGGTCATTTCGCAGTGCAAGGCAGGTATTGTAGGTTCCTTCCCCGCCCTGAACGCCCGGCCGCAAAGCCAGCTTGACGAATGGCTTCACCGGATCACCGAGGAACTGGCCGCCTGGAACCGCGACAATCCGGAACGCCCCGCTGCCCCCTTCGCGGTGAACCAGATCGTGCACAAGTCCAACAGCCGGCTGGAAGAGGATCTTGCCACCTGCGCCAAGTGGAAGGTGCCGATCGTCATCACCTCGTTGGGCGCGCGGGAAGACCTCAACCACGCGGTGCAGGGCTGGGGCGGCATCACCTTTCATGACGTGATTGATGACCGTTTCGCGCGCAAGGCAATCGAAAAAGGCGCCAACGGCCTTATTCCTGTTGCCGCCGGAGCAGGCGGCCATGCCGGCACCATCTCTCCCTTTGCGCTGATGCAGGAAATTCGCGCCTGGTTCGACGGCCCCGTCGCCTTGTCGGGCGCCATCGCCTGCGGCCGGTCCATTCTGGCGGCACAGGCGATGGGTGCGGATCTGGCCTATATCGGCTCGGCCTTTATCGCCACGGAAGAGGCGAATGCGTCCCCGGCCTATAAGGGAACCATTGTCGAGGCGCATTCCGGCGACATCGTCTATTCCAACCTCTTCACCGGCGTTCATGGCAACTATCTGCGCCAGTCGATCGAGCGGGCCGGCCTTGATCCCGCAAGCCTCCCTGACGGCGACCCCTCGGTCATGAATTTCGGATCAGGCGGCAATCAGGATGCCAAGGCCTGGAAAGATATATGGGGATCCGGTCAGGGCGTGGGTGCTGTCCGTGCGATCGAATGCGTCGCCGACCGGGTGGCGCGCCTTCAGGCGGAATATGACGCGGCCAGGGCGGAACTGATGGCGAAGCTGCGATAGCCTATCCCCACGCCCGCTCGATCATTTCGTCGATGGTGCCGAAATCAAGCCTTGCACGCATCGGATCGCGCTGGTGAAGGCTGACGGGAAAGGCAGGCGACCCGGATAGCGCCCGCCGCACCGCATTTTGAAGCAAGCGGAGGCGGTACAGGCAATCCAGCCGGTCCCAAAGGCGCCGGCGCGACCGCGCATAAACCGCCCGGATGGTTTCGGCCCGCATCAGAATGAGGGCATTATAGCGGGGATGTGGCCCGCGATGGAGGGGAAGTCCGCAGCGCAGCGTCTCCGCCTCGGTCGTCGGCAGCAATACGCCGTTGGTCGGAAAATCGTCAAACTCAAATCCCACGGCCATAAGGTCGATGAAAAACTGACGGAACTGTTTCCGGCGAAAAAGCGCCACCGGCAATAGATGGTGCCGTTGGCGATTGGGCCAGTAATCCGGCTGGCCGCGCCGGTTTACGCGGCAAAAGGCAATTCCCACTTGTCCCCCTTGTCCACATGCTCGGATGCATGGGCGGAGGGCAATCAAGGCGGTTGGAGCCGGATTTTCCCGCTTTTAAACGTCCATTCCGGACAAGACCGCCGAACGGACATCGCATTCGACCGAGAGCCATTGCGGCTTCCGCCCTGGATACTCCATGGGCTCGGGCAAAATTCTGACCTGTTCTCCGGCAGCCAGGCCGGCAAATTCCGCCTGCCGTTCAAAGGGGCCATTCAGCATCGCATCGGCGGCGATCCGGCACGCGCGCCGCACCAAACCGGCGGCCGACATATCGCCAACGGCTCGCAAACGGATTTCCTGACCGCAAAAGTAGGAGAGGCCGGTGCTGGTCAGGGTTCCGTCCGGTCGAACCGTCATACGGACGAATTGCAGAACGGGCACATCCTTCCCCCCGGAGAACCCGTCCATCGCTGCGCGAAGCTGCTCAACATCGCTTACAATTTGCGCATAGGGCCAGCAGATCACATCCACCGGCACAAAGGTCGCCAGCCGCAAGGCATATCCGGCTAATGCCGCCGCCGTCTGCAAGGGCGCGGCGCCATTTTTTTCTTCCGACAAGCTCAACAATATGCGTTGGGCGGATTGGTCGAAGGCCGGAGAGTATGGCGCGGTCGAATGGCGGAAAACCGACCATTCGAGCGCCGACCGCGAAGAAATAATCCTGACGTCCACTGTCTTTGGCAGAACAAGGGCACAATTTTTCAGCAAAGCCGATCGGCGGTCTGTGTCGCGACCGGTTTCACCTGCGCGATCACCGTCCATGACGCTTACAAGCATGTGGGGTATTTCACCAGGCATTGCCGTCCCGTCTTCTGTTGTTGAACCTGCGATCCAACCTAGACATCGGCATATTTAATTTGTCGCTAAGCCAAAAGCCGGCCTTCACGCCTGAACATGCACGCGCATGGCATTTCCTCCGCAAATGCGGGCGATTTCGCCAAGCTTAACTTGGTCCGAAACGGATATTATTTCGGTTCTCCTGCTGCCAGCAGGTCACAACGGAACCGAAACGAAGCCCGGTTTCAGCCACGAAGTGCGAATCAGCAGGTCAGATTTCGACCTGGCTGCCCAGTTCGACGACTCGATTGGTCGGCAGGCGGAAGAACTCCATCGCGCTTTCCGCGTTGCGAAGCATCCAGGCGAAGATCTTTTCCCGCCACAGGGCCATGCCTGGCCGAGCGGACGGCAGCAAAGTCTGGCGGGCCAGGAAGAAGCTGGTTTCCATCATCTTGAATTCAGCGCCGCATTCCGTCACGCGCTTGAGCGCGGCGGGCACGTCCGGTTCCTGCATGAAGCCATATTTCAGCACCAGGCGGAAGAAGCCGCGCCCCAGATCCTCAAGCTTGCAGCGGCCGTCCTCCTCCACAAAGGGCTCATCGACGATCTTGACCGTCAGCAGGATCACCCGTTCATGCAGTACCTTGTTGTGCTTCAAGTTATGGAGCAGCGCGTGCGGAACGCCATCAGGCGTCGAGGTCATGAAGACGGCCGTACCGGGCACCCGGACCGCGCTGTTCGCCGCCGAGGCCACGAAAATGGGGATCGGCATCGCCGCTTCCCGCATCCGTTCCATCATGAGCTGCCGCCCCTTGGCCCAGGTGGTGAGCAGCGTGAAGATGATAAGGCCAACGGCCAGCGGGAACCAGCCGCCATCGGGCACCTTGGTCAGGTTCGCCGTGAAATAGGCGATATCAACAATGTAGAAGACGCTGAGCAATAGCGCCGCCCAAAGCGGCGGCCATTGCCACAGGCGGAAGACCAGCACCGTGAGCAGCGCCGTGTCGATCAGCATCGCGCCCGTGACCGCAATCCCATAGGCCGACGTCAGGCCCGACGAATTCTGGAAACTCAGGACCAGCAGAATCACCATGACCATGAGGCCCCAATTGACCAGGGGAATATAGATCTGCCCGGCGGTCGCCGCGCTGGTGTGCGAAATGCGCAGGCGCGGCATGAAGCCGAGCTGGATTGCCTGCTGCGTCACGGAGAAGGCCCCCGATATCACCGCCTGGCTGGCAATGATCGCGGCAAGGGTGGCAATGCCGACCAGCGGCAGCTGAAACCAGGCCGGGGCCAGATTGTAGAAGGGGCTGTCGAGCGCGGGGATGCCTTCACGATGCAGCAGGGCGCCCTGCCCCATATAATTCATCATCAGCGCCGGCAGGACGAAGCACAGCCAGGACACCCGAATCGGTTTCCGACCGAAATGCCCCATGTCGGCATAGAGCGCTTCAGCACCCGTCACGGCGAGCACCACCGAACCCAGAGCCAGAAAGGCGGCAAGCCCGTCGATCATGAAGAAATTGATCGCCCACCAGGGGTTGAAGGCAAGAAGGATATGCGGCGTTTGCCAGATGCTGATCAGGCCCAGCACGGATATCGTCATGAAATAGATCATCATGATCGGGCCGAACATGGCCGCCACCCGGTTCGTCCCGGCTCGCTGGATCGCGAACAGGCCGAAGAGAATTGTCACGGCGAGGGGCAGAATGAGCGGCTGGAGCGCGGGATTGGCCACCGCCAGACCCTCGACCGCCGACAGCACCGAAACGGCCGGCGTGATCATGCTGTCGCCATAGAATAGCGCGGTTGCGAACACGCCCAGCATGACGATCCCCCGCGACCATCGCTGGGTCTTCGTCCGGCCGCTGATAAGGGCGAGCAGGGCAAGACTGCCGCCCTCCCCCTTGTTATCCGCGCGCATGATGATGGTGACATATTTCAGCGTCACGACCAGCATCATCGACCAGAACATCAGGCTGACGACGCCCAATATATGTTCATAGTCCAGCGTCAGCTTGTGGTGGCCTGCGAAGGTTTCGCGAAAGGCGTAAAGCGGGCTGGTGCCGATGTCGCCGAAGACAATGCCGATCGCCCCGATGGCAAGCTTCAGGACGGCCTTGTCGTCATGGCCATGGGCGGAATGCGCCTGGGCGCCAGAATCGCCGGCGGGCGCCGGTTCCTGGACCTCTGATACTGCGTCCACCATCTTACAAGGAATCCAGCGTCATATTCGCTCTTCGCGCCCCCGCACCCCCTGTATTCAGGGGGCTCTTATCGGCAATGACCGGGGCCACTAGCATGGCTGCTGGTGCGGTGCAACAAATGCTGGGCCGGCCTCATTGTTCGGGGTCCGGCGTTCCATTTCCGGACGTTGGGCCGCTTACCGGCGCCGAAGACATTCCGCTCCCCAGCGCGCGTTCCAATATCCCCAGATTGGTCTCCAGTTCGCTCCGCCACTCCGCATCCGCAGGCGCCTGCTCCAGCAAAGTGCGCCAGATTTTCTCCGCCTGCTGCGGCTGGCCCGACTGGGCGAGCGCCAGGCCAAAGAAATAGGCCGGCGCCGGATGCTCGGGCGCAAGGCGCATCGCCTGGCGGAAGGCATATTCGGCGGCGGGCGACAGCACGCCATTGCCATGCACAATCAGCGCATTGCCAAGACCGAGCCAGAGATTGGCGTCCTCGGGATATTGGCGAAGACCGACCCGCAGCACATTAGCCGCGTCCGTATGCTTCCCCTGACGATTAAGGGCATCGGACAGGACCAGCCATTGTCCCGCCTCACTGAAGCGTTCGCCCATTTCCTTGCGCAGCTTTGCGACATCCTCGTCGAAGGGCTTGTCCTGCGCGGCGCTGCTCTTGGGCACACCCGCCTGCGACGGGTTGCCCTGCCAGGCATAACCGGCAAGGCCGATCAGCAGCGCGGCGGCAACCAATTCCCAAGCCGCGCGCGGCGTCCGGCCAAGGCGGACAATCACGCCGCCCGCCACGACGGCCAGCGCTATGGCGATGATCCAGCCGTTCATGATTCGCCGTCCTTCCGCTTGTGCCGCTTCATCCGCCCGCGCAGCAGCCACAGGCCAATGCCGAGCAACAGGATGGGCGCGCCCCATAAAGGCCAGGTCAGCGGTTCAACCGGCGGCGCATAAGTGACCCATGCGCCATAGCGCTCGACCAGCCAGGCGCGGATCTGCTCGGGCTTCTCCCCCGCCAGGATACGCTGCCGGATCTGCGAGCGCATGTCGCCCGCCATGCTGGCATTGCTGTCGGCTATGGACTGGCTCTGGCAGACAAGACAGCGGACGGTTTCCATCAACGCGCTCGCCTGGGCCTCCAGCCGGGGATCGTCGAGTTGCCGGTCGGCGTAGGGCGCGGGGGGAACAGCCGTTTGCGCAGCGGCGGGCGTGGAGAAAGAGGTCATAAGGACGGCCGCCAATACGGCCGTCGCCCCTGCGAAGGCAGGGGCCCCGCTTTTCCTGAAAAGCTGTCGAAAAAGAAAGCTGGGTCCCTGCCTTCGCAGGGACGACGCAGTTATGATTCGAAAATTCACGATCATTGCGCTTCCCGCAACTTTTCGAGCAGCATCGGCACATGCTCTTCCCGGATTTCGCCGATATGCTGATAGGTGATGATGCCCTTTCCATCGACCACGAACGTCTCCGGCACCCCGGCCGAACCCATGGCGATCTGCACGCTGCTGTCCAGATCAGCACCGATGCGGGCATAGGGATTGCCCCAGCGGCCAAGGAAACGGGTTAGATCCTCTTCGCTGTCACGGATCGCTATGCCGTCGATCGGCGCGCCCGCGGCCTCCAGCGCTGCAAGCTGCGAGGCCTCAGCAGCGCAAGGCACGCACCAGCTTGCAAAGATGTTGAGCAGGCGCGGCTCGCCCTGACTGAACTGCGTGCTGGCAAGGCCGGGCCGCTCGGGCACCGCCGCCGGAAGGGTGAACGCAGGCAGCGGCTTGCCGACCATGCGCGACTCGATGGTGCGGTCGCCGGGCTTGATGATCCCCGACGCCATGATGACGAAGAACAGGCCGAACAGCGCCAGCGGCACCCACAGGACCCAGCGCTTCATGCATAGGCCTTTCTGAACGCAGCCACCCAGGACCGGCGCACCCGTCCGACCAGCGCCAGCGCGCCGCCCAACGCGATCAGGATGCCCCCAAGCCAGATGAGGGTCACAAAAGGCTTCCACCAGATGCGCAATTGCCAGCGGTCGGCATCCACCTGCTCACCCAGCACCACATAAAGCTGTCCGTCCCAGCGGGTCAGAAGCGCGGCCTCCGTGGTCGGCGTGGGCGGCGAGGGAAAGAAGCGCGCCTGCGGGCGAATCTCGACCGGCTCATCACCGTTGCGGCTGGCATGCATCACCCCTTCCAGAGCGGTCCAGTTTGGACCCGCCAGCGGCGAAATGCTGTCGAACTTCACCGTCCACCCCGCAATCTCGACGCTGTCGCCGGGGCGCGCGGCGACCAGCTTTTCCTGATTGAAGGCGCTTTCCGACGCCATGCCCGCCAGGCTGACCGCCACCCCCAGATGCGCGATGACCATGCCCCAGGTGAAGAGCGGCGTGCGGCGCAGATTGCGTTTCCACAGCGGCGCAAGACTGGCCACGCCCACGCCGAAAGCCAGGATCAGGCCAAGCAGCGGCAATATGCCGACGCGCCCCGCGAAGAGGGCAAGACATAGGGCGAGCGCGATCACCGTCACGAGGGCTGGAATGGCGAGCCTCCGGCCGACTGTGGCGGCACGATCCTTCTGCCAGCGCGTGACCGGTCCGGCCGCCATGACGACGACGAGCAGCAACGCCAGCGGCCCAGCCGCGCTGTTGAAATAGGGCGGGCCGACCGACAGCTTCTCCCCCGTCACCGCTTCCACGCCAAGGGGGTAGAGCGTGCCGACCAGCACAATGCCCAATATTGCTGACAGCAGCAGGTTGTTGACCACCAGCATACCTTCGCGGCTCACCGGCTCGAACTGCTTGCCCTCCCGCACCGTACCGACCCGCAGGGCGAACAGCGCCAGCGCGCCGCCGATGTACAGCGTCAGCAGAGCGAGAATGAAACTCCCCCGTTCGGGATCGACGGCAAAGGCGTGCACGCTGGTCAAAATGCCCGACCGGACGAGGAAGGTGCCCACCATCGACATGGAAAAGGCCACGACCGCCAGCATGACCGTCCAGGCGCGCAGCCCGTCACGGGTCGCCAGCACCGTCACGCTATGCAGCAGCGCCGTCCCGGCCAGCCAGGGCATCAGCGAGGCATTCTCGACCGGGTCCCAAAACCACCAGCCGCCCCAGCCAAGCTCATAATAGGCCCAATAGCTGCCCGCCACGATGCCAAGCGTCAGGAATATCCAGGATATCAGCACCCATGGCCGCATCGCCCGCGCAAAGGCCGCATCGACATTGCGCGTCATCAGCGCGCCGACCGCGAAGGAAAAGGCCACTGAAAGCCCGACATAGCCGAAATAGAGCGTCGGCGGGTGGAAGGCGAGGCCCGGGTCCTGCAGCAGCGGATTAAGCCCCTGCCCGTCCACGGCCGGCGGATTGAGCCGCTCGAAGGGGTTGGAGGAGAAGAGCAGGAAGGCATAGAAGCCAATGCTGATCAGCGCCTGCGCCCCCAATGTCGCCATGTGCGTGTCGCGGCGCAGGGATCGCTCGAACAGCGCCACCGCCGCCCCCGCAAGCCCCATCACCGTGACCCAGAGCAGCATGGAGCCCTCATGATTGCCCCAGGTCCCCGCCACCTTGTACAGCATGGGTTTGAGCGAATGGCTGTTCATCGCCACCAGCTTCACCGACATGTCCGACCGCACGAACAGCCAGATCAACAGCATGAAAGCCAATGCGCCAAGCAGTCCCTGAACGACGGCGACGGGCCGGACGGCGGAGAGCAGATCATCATTGCCCTTCGCGACCCCGACCCAGACGAGGCCGAACTGCAGAACAGCAAGCGCCGCCGCCAGCCAGAGCGCGACAAGACCGGCCTCAGCGATCATGACAGTTTCGCCAAGCCAATCGATCCGTCATCCCCGCGCAGGCGGGGATCCATCTCTTGCGCTATCCAATTGCCACAACATCGGGAGATGGATTCCCGCCTGCGCGGGGATGACGAAAGGTGAGGAAGACACTGCAAACTCACTTCTCCACACTCACCTGATGCGTCGTTTCGTTATACGTCATCCCCTCCAGCTCGCGGGGCATGTAGCGCTCGTCGTGCTTGGCAAGCAGGTTCGTCGCGACGAAGGTGCCGGACCGGTCGAACGACCCTTCGGCCACCACACCCGACCCTTCCTTGAACAGGTCGGGGGCGATGCCGCTGAACCTTGCCGGAACGGTGGCCTTGCCGTCGGTCACGTCAAAGGCGAGTGTCACGCCGTCCGCCTCCCGTTTCAGGCTGCCGTTGACGACCATGCCGCCCAGGCGAATGGCCTTCCCCGGCTCCACGCCCTTGGTCTTCACATCGTTGGGCGCATAGAAATAGGCGGCCTCGTCCTTCAGCGCCGAGGCCGCGAGCAGGCCGGCGCCAACCAGCGCGAACAGCGCCACAAGCACGAGAACAAGCCGCTGATGCTTTGCCTTCATCGCCATGGCGTCAACGCTCCCGGGTCAATTCGTCGGACCGGCGCTCCGCCCGGCGCATGGCCGTCCAGGCCCACAGGCACACCCCGCCCGTGCCAAGAAAAGTCAGCCCGTAGGCCGCCGCGATGAATGGCCAATGATTCAACCGATTTACCCCCGTGCGAGCCGTTGCAGCCGCGCCTCCAACTTGTTCCGCGCCAATATGGCCCGCATCCGCATCAGCACGATCGCCCCGAACAGCAAGGAAAAGCCCAGGACGGTGAAGCCAAGCGGCCACAATATCGAACTGTCGATGGTTGACCCCCGCATGGTGATGCTGGGGCCTTGATGCAGGCTGTTCCACCACACGACGGAGCGATTGATGATCGGGATGTTGATGGCCCCCACCAGCCCGAAAATGGCCGTGACCCGGCTGACGCTGCCGCGACCCCCGGGCCCTTCGCCGCTGCTGGCGTTGGCAAGCGCGATATAGCCCAGATACAGGAACAGCAGCACCAGCATGCTGGTCATCCGGCCATCCCATTCCCACCAGGTGCCCCAGGTCGGCCGCCCCCAGATTGAGCCGGTGACCAGGCATAAGGCGGTAAACAACGCTCCGGGAACCGCGATCGCCCGCGCCGCCACGCCCGCCAGCGGATGCCGCCACACGATCTGCATCAGGCTGGCGATGGCAAGGCCGGTCCAGCCGCCCATGCCCAGCCAGGCGGCGGGCACATGGATATACATGATCCGGACGCTCTCGCCCTGCAGATAGTCGGCGGGCGTATAGGAAAGCCCCGCCGTCACGCCGATGAGAAGCAACAGCAACCCGCCCCATAACAGCCATGGCGTCAATGGACGGGCGATCGAAAGAAAACGGGCAGGATTCGCGAAAACGTGCATGTTCGCGATGTTGTTTAGCGAGCGCCGCGCGCCAAGGCCAGCGGACTTTACGACAAAAGGACTCCGGGGCCCACTTGCACGCAGCAGGCGAATCCCCCATATGGCCTGCGGGAGTCGGGCGGACGCGGTACTCGCCAACCTGGTCAGATCCTGACGGAAGCAGCCACAACGAATTCGCCGCGGGTCGTTCCGGCTCCTACCTCCTCCAGTTCCGTTCTTTCGTCGTACCGTCGGAGGCAGGGAACCCCCCATTATTGGTTTGTAAAAGTAGGG
>CBHCMH010000016.1:0-13581 GCA_965974445.1 uncultured Rhizorhapis sp. | reverse complement strand
CTGCTCCTTCCCCGCCTCGCCCATCACCCCGACCAGATTGAGGAGAAGGCCGAAGGTTACCGGCAGCGTCCCCTCCGGCACTTTGCCGCCATGAATGTGGTGGACAGGATTGCCCAGCTTCTTGTCCAGCTCCTGTGTGGGATAGGCCGTACGGAACTGCCAATATTCGTCCACGGCGCGCGGGATGACGCCGAGGTGAAGCTGCTTTGCCTTTTTGGGCTCGCGATAGGCGTAGAAGGCCAGGCTTTCTTCGGGCCCATAGGTCAGCCATTGCTCAAGGCTGAGGCCATTGCCCTTCGACTTGGAAATCTTCTCGCCCGTTTCATCGAGGAACATCTCATAGGTGAAGCTCTCGGGCGGGCGGGCGCCCAGCGCGCGCGCGATTTTCGAACTTTGGGTGACGGAGTCGATGAGGTCCTTGCCCGACATTTCATAATCGACGCCCAGCGCCACCCAGCGCATTGCCCAATCGACCTTCCACTGCAGCTTCGCACCGCCCGACAGGATCGACTGCTCGATCACATCGCCTTCATCCTCGAACCGGACAAGACCGGCATCCGCATCCAGCACGGTCAAGGCGACCTGCAGCACCTGGCCGCTTTTCGGGCTGATCGGCAGGACGGGCGAATAGGTCGCCTGACGTTCCTTGCCCAGCGTCGGCAGCATGATGTCCATGATGTCCTGATAATGGCGCAGCACCTGCTTCAGCGTTTCGTCGAAGCGGCCCGCACGATAGCATTGGGTCGCCGACAGGAATTCATATTCAAAGCCGAAGCGGTCGAGGAATTCGCGCAGCATCGCATTATTGTGATGCGCGAAGCTTTCGAACTTGCCGAAGGGGTCGGGAATGGCGGTCAGCGGCTTGCCCAGATGCTCGCGCAGCATCTCCTGATTGGGGACATTGTCGGGCACCTTGCGCAGCCCGTCCATATCGTCCGAAAAGGCGATGAGGCGCGTCGGAATGTCGGAGACTTCCTCAAAGGCCTTGCGGACCATCGTGGTGCGCAGCACTTCGTTGAAGGTGCCGATATGCGGCAGGCCCGATGGGCCATAGCCGGTTTCAAACAGCACATGCCCCTTTGCAGGCGCGCCCTGGGCATAGCGTTTCAGCAGCCGACGCGCTTCCTCATACGGCCATGCCTTTGATTGCATCGCTGCGTCGCGCAATATGCTCACTGATGTTGCCCTTTCGTTCTCATGTTCGTACAGCGGAAGGAAAGGCCCTTTATCCGTTCGCCCTGAGCTTGTCGAAGGGCATCTCTTTTCTTTCGCGCAGAAGCGAAGGGGGCTTCGACAGGCTCAGCCCGAACGGGTATGGAGGGACCGAACCAAGCTGATGACCAGTCCCCTAGCCTGTCCTGCGCTGCATGCAAGCCATGGCGGCATCTGGCTGCGCGAGCCCGATGGCGTGACGCGCGCCGTTTCCAAGGGGGAGGCGGTCGGCCGCGCGGCGGAAACTCCGGTCATTTTCCTGAACGCGCCGCTGATGGGGCAGAGGCTGGGCTATCCTGACCTGTCGGGGCTGGATCTGCTGGAGTTGTGGGCCTTCGTCCATCCCGCCCGGTTCGTGGTGCCGACGCCGAAGGGGATCGGGAGGGCGCTTGGTCTTTTTGACCGTCATCCCGGTCCTATTACCCGTCATCCCCGCGAAGGCGGGGATCCATCTCCCGCCCGGTTCCCCGTGCCGAACGCTCAGGAGATGGGTTCCCGCCTTCGCGGGAACGACGATCCAGCCGAATCCGACATCCCCGCCCTTTACCACGCCGCCGCCGAGGCCCTGCTCGCCACCCTCGAGTCACCTGACTGGCCGGAGCGCGAGGGCGCGTGGACGGCGGCGCAGTCGCTGTTCCGGCTGCGCTGGCCCTGGGCGCAATTGGTGTTGCCCCGCCTCAAGAAGCCGGAAAAGGCGGAGCGCTGGCTGTTTTCCAAGCTGCCGGAATGGGAAGAAAAGCCCGCCCGGCCGCAGCCCCGCACGGTGACGCTCGACGAAGCGGAGGTGGTTGATCGCCTCAAATATTTGACGGGCGATGGTGCGGAACAGCGATCGGGCCAGCGCGCCTATGCCGAGGCCGCGGCGACCTGCTTCGCCCCGCGCGCGCACCGCGATCAGCCCAATATGCTGCTGGCCGAAGCGGGCACGGGGATCGGCAAGACGCTGGGCTATCTCTCCCCCGCGTCCTTATGGGCGGAGAAGGCCGACGGCCCGGTGTGGATTTCCACCTATACCAAGGCGCTGCAACGCCAGCTCGACCGGGAAACGGAGCGCATCTATGCCGACCCCGTGACGCTGCGGCGCAAGGTGGTGATCCGCAAGGGGCGGGAAAATTATTTGTGCCTGCTCAATCTGGAGGACGCGCTGCAGGGCGGCTTTGCCGGGCGTGCGGCGATCCTGGCGCACCTCACCGCGCGTTGGGCGGCATTCAGCAAGGATGGCGACATGGTGGGCGGCGACATGCCTGGCTGGCTGCCGACGCTCTTTCGTCGCAATAGATCGACCGCGCTCACCGACCGGCGGGGCGAGTGCGTCTATGCCGGATGCCCGCACTACCGAAAATGTTTCATCGAACGCGCTGCGCGGGCAAGCGCTGACGCCGACCTTGTGATCGCCAACCATGCGCTGGTCATGGTCAATGCCGCGCGCGGGCGAGAGATAGCGAACCGGCCGACGCGGATCATCTTTGACGAGGGCCATCATCTTTTCGACGCCGCCGATTCGACCTTTGCCGTGGCACTGACGGGCGTGGAGACGATCGAGCTTCGCCGCTGGGTGATCGGGCCGGAGGGCAATTCGCGCGGGCGGCGGCGGGGGCTGGCCGCACGGCTGTCCGATGTCGCCAGCTATGACGAGGAGGGCGGCCGCGCCATCGAGGCGGCACGCAATGCCGCGCTCGCGTTGCCATCCGACGAATGGTTGAAGCGCATCAATGCAGGCGAGCCGTTTGGTCCGGTCGAGGCGTTGCTCGCGGCGGTGCGCGGCACGGTTTACGCCCGTGACGCACAGGGCAATGGCGATGCAGGTTACGGCCTTGAGACCGAGATGGCGGAGCTGGACGGCGCGCTGGTGGAGGCGGCGCAGGGGGCGGCCGAAGCGCTCGACAATCTGCTGCGGCCGCTGACCCGGCTCGGAAAGCGGCTGGAGGCGGTGATCGAGGACGCGCCCGACTGGCTCGACGGCGCGGCGCGGGCGCGGATCGAGGGCGCGCTGGGTTCGCTCGGATGGCGTTGCGACATGGTGGCGGGCTGGCTCTCGCTGCTGTCGCGGGTGGGCGGTCCGGCCGACCCCGATTTCGTGGACTGGCTGGCGCTCGACCGGTTTGAGGGTCGGGAATATGATGTCGGCCTGCATCGGCGCTGGCTCGATCCCACCCGTCCGGTCGCCGAAGTCGTCATCAAGCCCGCGCACGGCGTCATCGTCACATCGGCCACGCTGAAGGGCGGCGGCGACTGGGACACGGCGGAGGCGCGCAGCGGCGGCGTACATCTCGCCCGTCCGCCCGCGCGGTTCGAGGCGGCCAGTCCCTTCGACTATGCCAATCAGGCCGAAGTGCTGATCGTTACCGACATCAAGAAGGGCGACATCGCCGCCATGTCCGGCGCCTATGCCCGCCTGATCGAGGCGGCGCAAGGCGGCACGCTGGGGCTTTTCACTGCCATCCGCCGCCTGCGCGCAGTGCATGCCCGCATCGCCGACCGGCTGGCGCAGGCGCGGCTGCCGCTCTATGCGCAGCATGTCGATCCGATGGACACGGGCACGCTGGTCGATATTTTCCGCGATGATCCGCGCGCCTCGCTGCTGGGCACGGACGCGCTTCGGGACGGGGTCGATGTGCCGGGCCATTCGCTGCGGCTGGTGGTGATGGAGGGCGTGCCCTGGCCCAAGCCCACTGTTCTCCACGCCGCGCGGCGGCTGGCAGGCGGGGGAAGCGCCTATGACGACCGGCTGATCCGCTCTCGCCTCGCCCAGGCATTTGGCCGCCTCATCCGCCGGGCGGACGACCGGGGCACTTTCGTCATTCTGTCGGCCGCTATGCCCTCGCGGCTGCTCAGTGCTTTCCCCGAAGGCGTGCCGATCCGGCGGGTGACGCTGGACGAAGCGATAATTTCCGTCAGTTCCCGTCTTTCATCCCAGGCCTCTTTCGTGCATCAGGCGCGGGACCGCTCATTGGTGGAGAGATGATGAAAAGGCTGACCCTGCTGCGCCATGCCAAATCGAGCTGGGATGATCCGGTGTCGCGGGACTTCGACCGGCCGCTCAACCGGCGCGGCGCGCGTGCGGCCTTTACCATGGGTCAGTTCGCGCGCGATCACGCCATGACGTTCGACCATCTGATCGCCTCGCCCGCCGTGCGTGTGGTGGAAACGCTCGATCATTTCTTCGAAGGCTATGGTCAAAAGATCGAATCCAGCTGGGACCGCCGCATCTATCTGGCATCCTCGGCGACATTGATGGACGTACTGCGCGACGCGCCCGAACATTGCGAGAGCCTGTTGATGGTCGGCCATAATCCGGGGCTGGAGGATCTGATCCTCGGCCTGGTGCCCGATGAGGGCGGAGACAGCCTGCGCGACGACGTGGAGGTCAAGTTTCCGACGGCCAGCCTGGCGGTGATGGAGATCGACGTGGCGCGATGGGCAGATGTGGCGGCGAACAAGGCGCGGCTGACCAGCTTTACCCGCCCTCGCGATCTCGACCCCGCGCTGGGGCCGGATCGGCATTGAGGTAGCCAGGGAGGCGGACTGTTATCCCGCCGCCAGTGCAGCCGAAAGCCGGGCGCGGATTTTCTCCAGCCTTGCCAACAGATTGCCGGAGCCATTGGCGGGCGGCGCTTCGGGCATGGCCACCGGGCTCAGCGGCGTTCCATCGATGACCGCTTCGACCGGGGCCTGCTTCGTGCCGCCATTGGCCAGCATCTTGCGCGCGCCCTTTACCGTGAAGCCCTCGACATTGAGCAGATGGTGGATGCGGCGCGCAATCTCCACGTCGGCGGGGCGGTAATAACGGCGGTTGCCGGACCGTTGCAGCGGCTTCAACTGCGGAAAGCGGCTTTCCCAATAGCGCAGGATATGCTGCGGCAAATCCAGCTCGTTCGCCAACTCCCCGATTGTCAGAAATGCGCCGTCCGCCTTTTTCATGGCGCTACGCTGCACTAATGCCGGGCGGTGCGTCAACCATTGCTTCGGCCAACCGTCAGTTGGCGTCGGCGATCCGGTCGCGCATCGACTGCGAGGCACGGAAGGTGAGGACCCGCCTTGGTTCGATCGGAACCTCGACGCCGGTCTTCGGATTGCGGCCGATCCGCTGCGACTTGTCGCGCAGGACGAACGTGCCGAAGCCGGAAATCTTTACATTTTCGCCTTTGGCCAGTGCGTTGCTGATATGGCTCAGAATGGATTCGACCATCTGTGCGGATTCCGCGCGTGACAAACCGACCTGCCGGTTCAGTGTTTCCGCCAAGTCTGCACGCGTCAGCGTTGATTGAGAAGACATCATACCCCCACCACCTTCCAGGCGGCTTGAAAAGCCACCTGCATCTATTCCCCCAGACATAATCTCTGCCTTTTTTGGGATTTTTGCAACCGGCCATTGCAGCTAATACAAACAGTTAGCCGCCGGCCCCATTTGGCGTGGGGCTTTTTACGGTGCGTATTTCAGTATCGCAGAACCGACGCGCCCCAGGTGAAGCCCCCGCCCATCGCCTCCAGCACGACGATGTCGCCCCGCTTGATGCGGCCATCGCGCAGGGCGCAGTCCAGCGCCAGCGGCACGGACGCCGCCGATGTATTGGCGTGCTGGTCCACCGTTACCACCACCTTTTCAGGCGCCAGCCCCAGCTTGCGCGCGGTTGCGTCCAGAATGCGGGCGTTCGCCTGATGCGGCACCACCCAGTCGATATCGCTCGCGGTCAGCCCCGCCAGTTCCAGCGTTTCCGTCAGTACGGACGCAAGCTTGCCGACCGCGTGGCGGAAGACTTCCTGCCCGCGCATGCGCAGCTTGCCGACGGTGCCCGTCGTGGACGGCCCGCCATCGACATAGAGCAGTTCATTATAGCGCCCGTCGGCGTGCAATTTGGTCGCCAATATGCCGCGTCCATCCTCTGCCGGTCCCAGCACCGCCGCGCCCGCGCCGTCGCCGAAGAGGACGCAGGTCGTGCGGTCCTCCCAATCGAGGATTCGGCTGAAGGTTTCCGAACCGATCACCAGGGCATTGGTCGCCGAACCGGCACGGATCATGCTTTCCGCAACCGAAAGGGCATAGAGAAAGCCGGAACAGACGGCGGCCACGTCGAACGCCACACAATCGCCGATGCCAAGCGCCGCCTGCACCTTGGTGGCGCTTGCGGGAAAGGTCTGGTCGGGTGTCGCGGTTGCCAGAATGATCAGGTCGATGTCGGATGGCTCAAGCCCGGACGCGTCGATTGCCTTGCGCGCCGCATCAGCCGCCAGCGTCGCCGTGGTTTCGTCCTCGTCCGCAATATGGCGGGCCCGAATGCCGGTGCGCTCGACGATCCATTCGTCGCTGGTATCGACCCGTTGCGCCAGTTCTGCGTTGGTCACACGGTTCTTTGGCAGGGCCGAACCCGTACCGAGAAGGGCGGCGCGGCGCGTCATGATGCAAGCGACTCCGATGGGAAATGCGCGCGGAAGTTATCGAGGTCTTCCGTTATACGCTGAGTGATGTTCTGGCGCAGCAATTTTGCCGCGACGTTGACGGCATTGGCGACGCCCTTTGCGTCCGCGCTGCCGTGACTTTTGACGATCACACCATTGAGGCCCAGGAAGACCGCGCCATTATGGTTATTGGGATCAAGATGCACCTTCAGCATGTGCAACGCCGGCTTCGACAGGAGGAATCCGGCCTTTGACCGCAGCGAGCTGGTGAAGGCGCGCTTCAAAAGGTCGGTCACGAACCGGGCCGTTCCTTCCGCCGTCTTGAGCGCGATATTGCCGGCAAAGCCCTCCGCAACAATCACGTCGGCTTCGCCCGACCCCAGCTTGTCGCCTTCGGTAAAGCCGTCGAACTGCATGGGAAGCGTGGTTGCCGCGCGCAGGATGGCGGCCGCCGCCCGGATCTGATCCGTGCCCTTCAGCTCTTCCGTGCCGATATTGAGCAGGCGGACGCGCGGCCGATCCAGGTCCAGCGCGGTCCGGGCATAAGCCGCGCCCATCACGGCAAACTGGATGAGGTTCTGGGCGTCGCACTCGGTATTGGCGCCAAGGTCCAGCATGACCACGTCATTGTCGCCAAGCGTCGGCAGCAGTGCGGCCAGCGCCGGCCGGTCGATGCCGGGCATGGTGCGCAGCGCCAGTTTCGACATCGCCATCAGCGCGCCAGTATTGCCCGACGACACGGCGGCGCCTGCCTCGCCGGTTTTCACGGCATGGATGGCAAGGCCCATGGAGGATTTCTTGGACTTGCGCAGCGCCTGGCTGGGCTTGTCGGTCGCGGCAACGACGTCGTCGGTATGGAAGACTTCGGAGGCCGCGCGCAGATTGGGGTGATTGTCGAGCGCGGCCTTGATCCGCGCTTCATCGCCGTAGAGATTGAACTGGAGGCCTTCGTGGCGATGCCGTGCGAGCGCCACGCCGGCGATCATGACGCGAACGCCATCGTCACCGCCCATCGCGTCGATTGCGATCCGCGGCCCTGCCCCCACCCTTTTCAACTCCTTTGGCGGCGTGCCGTCGGCTTACGCCCCGACCGCAAGAATCTCGCGGCCGTTATAATGGCCGCATGCGCCGCACAGATTGTGGGGGCGCTTCAGTTCGCCGCAATTTGGGCATTCCTGATAGGCTTCGACCCGAAGCGAATCATGAGAACGGCGCATGCCGCGCTTGGACGGCGAAGTTTTCCTCTTTGGGACGGCCATGTCGGTACCTGTTCCGGTTTCTTTGCATCAAATATCATGTGCGACAGGCCGATACGCGCATCTGGCGCCACACGGCCATTTAAGGCCGCAGGCCAGTGCGGCCGGTCAATCGCGAGCGAAAGGCGCGTATAGCGCTTTTTCCTTTCGTTGCAAGCTAATCCTTGCTCCCCGCAATGGCTCCGTGCCAAGGTTCGCGCGCGCCACAACAAAGGGACAATAACCGGCATGTATTTACCCATCACGCTGACATTCGCCGCCGCGACGGCGCTGCTCAACATCTGGCTCGCCATCCGCGTCGGCCGGGTGCGCATGGGCCAGAAGATATTGCACGGCGACGGGGGAAATGCGGCGCTGATCCGCCGGATGCGGGCGCAATCGAACTATGTAGAATATACGCCGTTCGCGCTGATTCTCGCGGGGCTGGTGGAGCTTGCACTGGGCAGTCAGACCTGGCTCTGGTTTGTCGCGCTTGCCTATGTCATCGGCCGGGTGCTGCATGCATTCGGCATGGACAAGGATATCCCGTCAAAGCTGCGGGGGGCGGGAATCATGATTACCTTCCTGACGCTGATCGGCCTTTCGGCGGTGGCGCTCTACGCCGCCTATGACGCCCCGATGGCGGAACTGCCTCCGGCCATGGGCGCGCGGGTTTGACGACGACAAGCCAGCGCGTCACCCCGGCGAGAGCCGGGGTCTCCCAAATCTTGGTTGTGCGCTACTGACAGAGATTCCGGCTTTCGCCGGAATGACGAGAGGTGAGAGGATAAACTCGCCTCAGCCCAGGCCGGTCACCTCATCCGCGACAAAGGGGTTGGTTCGCCGCTCATGCGCGAAATTGCTGGTGGGGCCGTGGCCGGGCACGAAAACCGTCTCGCCGCCCAGCGGCCAGAGCTTTTTGGTGATGGCGTCGATCAGGTCCTGATGATTGCCCATCGGAAAGTCGGTCCGGCCGATCGATCCCTGAAACAGCACGTCCCCCACGATCGCAAGCTGTGAGGGCGCATGGTAGAAGACGACATGGCCCGGCGTGTGGCCAGGGCAGTGAATGACGTCCAGCGTCAGATCGCCCACTGTCACCGTGTCGCCGTCATGCAGCCAGCGGTCCGGCTCGAACACCTTGCCGTTGACGCCGTAATTGCGGCCGTCTTCGTCAAGGCGGGAAATCCAGAAGCGGTCGGCTTCATGCGGCCCTTCGATGGGCACGCCCAGTTCTTTCGCCAGCGTCCCGGCCTCGCCGCAATGGTCGATATGGCCGTGGGTGATGAGGATCTTTTCGATCTCCACCCCCTGCTGGGCCGCGGCCGCTTTCAAGCGGGGAAGGTCGCCGCCTGGATCGACGAAGGCCGCCTTGTTGGTGGCGGTGCACCAGAGCAGGGTGCAATTCTGCTGCAGTGGGGTGACGGGAATGATCGCGGCTTTAAGGGGCGGAGTGGTCATGATGTGACAGATGGCGAAGGGTGAGCCGAGACGCAATCCCCCCCTTTCGTCACCCCAGCTTCCGCCCCGCCCAGACCACGCGGCCGATGACATCGACGAGCGCCGGGTCGATATCCTCCCAATCGGGATAATGCGGATTATCGCTGCGGACCGAGAATCGCCCCCGCCCCAGTCCCAGCGCGACTCGCTTCACCATCAGCACATCGTCCAGCCGCAGCACATAAATGCCATCACGCAGCCGCGTCGCGCCGTCCATCCGATCGACGAGGATGTCGTCGCCATGGGAGAGGGTAGGAGCCATCGAATCGCCATCCACCCGAATCATGGAGAGGCCGGAGGGATTGGCCCCCAGGTCGCGCAGCCATTTCTCCTCGAACGCCATGCGCCCGGCCGGCCGCTCGCTCTGATCCAGCGAACCGGCTCCGGCCGAAGCACCCAGATCGAATTGCGGCACCAGCACCATGCCCTTCGAGCCGCCCTTCAGCGCGGGAGCACGCGCGGAGGCAGAAGGGGCGGGTGATTCGCGGGGGCCGCCGAGCAATTGTTCCTCAACCCCGAAATAGCGCGACAGCACCCGCCGGTCGGCTTCATCCAGCTTTCGGGGCGTCCCGCGCTTGATATATTGCTGAATATAGGCCGGGTTGCGGCCGATGAGCCGCGACAGCGCGCCATAATTCTCCCGCCGCTCATGGATGAGCCGGTCCAGAAATTCGCGAGCGCGCAGATTGTCCATGGCGGGCATCATAACGGTAGGAATTTTCCTAGACAAGTAGGAAATTGCATTGGAAATAGGAAAACACCTATCCGAATCATTATGGAGGCACCGCCCATGCATTTGCTGCGATCCGTTGAAAAGTTCCTTCGCCAAACGGGTATGGCGCCAACCCGATTCGGCCGGGCGTCTGTTCGCGATCCGCGTCTGGTCTTCGATCTGCGCAATGGCCGGGAACCGGGCCAACGCATGAAAAGACGTGTGGAACATTTCATGAACATTCACGGACAGGAGCAGCGTTGATGCAGATGGCGGTCAAGAGCGATCCGCATGCGCGGCTGTTGCGCGCGGTGCTTGCGCTGGCGGGACAGGGGAGCGAGATCATGTCCTCGACCAGCCGCCGCTGGTCCAGCGCAACCTTCACTGGCGCGCGGCACGGCGTGACCCTGCAACTGGCTGGAAGGGATGCACGGGATCGGGCGCACCGGCTGGCGGAGTCGCTGCCGGACGCGGAATTCCCGCTGGCGGGTCATGTCGTCGCGGACATATCGGTGGAAAGCCAGGTCTATCGTCGGGGCGAAGACGGCGAAGGCGTGGCGCAGCTCGACCTTGCCGTGCTGACGGTCGAGGATTGGTAGGCGCAGCGCCTCAGGCGGCGCGCGCGGTCATCCTTTGCAGCGTGCCGAGCGCCGCGCGCAGGGCTTCGTCGACCTCCGAGTCGATGCCTTTGCGGTCAACCGGCGCTGGCTGTTGCGGGGCGGTCGTCGGCGCGGCTTTTGCCGGTGCTGCCGCCTCCGCCTCGCTCGCCCGCTTGGCTGTGACGGCCTGCGCGATCAGGCGGCGGCGGTGCGCGAGGCCCCGTTCGAATCGCTCCACCAGTTCAGTGATGCTGAGCGCGGAATAATCAGAGGGTTGGACGCGTGCCGCCGCAAGGACGCCCGAGGGATCGGCGATGACCGGCGAAAGCTTGGCCGGTGCAGCTGCTTCGTTGACGGCTACGACGGGCGCGATCTTCATGCCCGCCTCCAGCTCCAGTTCGCTGATGTCGAGCGCTTCGGGAACGACCGGCAGCCGCAAACCCTCCGTAGAAAGGGCCGGCGCGCTTCGTTCGGCCAGGGAGGCTATACCCTCCAGATCGCTGCTGGCAAATAGCGGTCGGCGCGGACCATCGGTAAAATGAGTGTCGCTGAACGCATTTTCGTCCTCATCTTCATAGCCGATTTCGTAGCCGATTCGGATAGCCGACGGCCCGCGGCCCATGAGGCGGGAGGCAACGGCCTGCACCCCCGCGATCAGGCCCATGCCGCCAATGCCCAAAACAAAAGCAAGGACCAGCCGCGCCTTGTCCCCCAGGGGCGGCGTCGCGGCGGGAAGAATTTGGGACAGGCCAGAGGAAACAGCGCCCATTTCAATGAGGCCGATGGGCGTCAGCATCACGCCGGCCGCAAGCGCGCCGCCGCCTAGAATTGCCGCGATCGCGCGTGTGGGCAATTTGCCCTTTTTGCCAATCCGAATCGCCATGTTCTTCTCCAGCGCGTCAGGCCGCCTTTGCGACGGGGGCGCATCCAAGCAATTTCTGGTAAACAGGTTCATAACGCGAAATATTTGACAACCAGTTACGGTCGCGCTCGACAAAGGCGCGCGCCGTCCCCCGCCGCTCGTCCCAGATGGGCCGGTTCTCCAGCAAACCGGCCAGAGCATCGGCCATCGCCAGCGAATCGCCGGGCGGAAACAGCGTGCCGGTGACGCCGTCCTCGATCAGCTCGCGATGCCCGCCGACGCTGGAGGCCGCGACCAGCCTCCCTTGCGCCATCGCTTCCAGCGGTTTTAGGGGCGTGACCAGCTCGGTCAGCCGCATCGCCTTTCGCGGATAAGCGAGGATGTCGATCAGGCTGTAATATTGCTCGACCTGGTCATGCGGCACCCGGCCAGCGAAGACGATCTGGCCCGCATCGGGCGAGGCAGCGGCTCGCCGACGCAGCGCTGCCTCCATCGGGCCGCCGCCCACCAGCAGCAGCTTCGCGCCGGGGCGGCGGGCCAGCAGGGCGGGCATGGCCGCAATCAGGTCGTCCAGCCCCTCATAGTCATAGAAGCTGCCGATGAAGCCGATCACCTCGGCCCCATCCAGGCCGAGTCGTGTCCGCAGGGCGGGATCGGGCGGCACGGGCGCGCCGAACATGTCCATGTCGACGCCGTTGGGCGACACGATGATCTTGTCCTCCGCCACCCCGCGCGCGAGAAGATCCTGCTTCAACCCTTCGCAAATGACCGCGACTCCGTCGGCGGCGCGCACGGCATGGCTTTCAAGTTGGCGCGTGAGCCAGTAGCGCGGCGACCCTTCCACCGATGTGCCGTTGCCGACCGCCGCATCTTCCCAAAAGGCGCGAATCTCATAAAGCAGGGGCAGGCCATGGCGTTGCGCGACACGCATGGCCGCGAGCGCGTTCAGCACGGGCGAATGGGCGTGCAGCAGATCCGGCTTCCACTCCCGCACCAGCGCGTCGGCGCTGGCGGCGAGCGCGCCGACCTCCTTCCACTCGCGCAGCAGCGGCGGACCGCCGACTGTTCCCCGCGTGCGGTGAAAGGTGAGGCCGTCCACCACCTCCACATCCGGGCCGGACGCGGTATGCCGCACACCGGTAAGGCAGGCGACCTCCCAGCCCTTCGCGATCTGCGCCTTCAATATCGCGCGCGTGCGAAAGGTATAGCCGCTGTGCATCGGCAGGCTGTGGTCCAGGATGTGCAGGATGCGAGTCATGACGCGCAAGAACTGCCACGGAAGGATTAACGCGACGTCAACCGAGTTGGCGTAGGGCGGATGATGAACTCGTCATGCTGAACTTGTTTCAGCATCCATTAGCGCCAACGACAGAGGGTCAGGCGCTGAGCTTATGGACCCTGAAACAAGTTCAGGGTGACGAAATCGCAGGGGTAGCAGGCTAGGCGAGTGGACAGGACGTGATCGACAATTTCTCCCTGCTCATCAGTCATGGCCTGATCCTGCTCGCGGCCTGGCGGCTGGTTTTCCGGCCGGATCTGGACAAGGAAGCGCCGCCCGCGCGCAGGGACGGGCGCGATGCGTGATCTGGTCTTTGTCGCCTTTCTTGCGGCCTTCATGGGGCTTGGCCTGAAGCGGCCGTTCATTTTCGTCCTCGCCTACGCCTATATCGACATCGTTTCGCCCCAGCGCCTCAGCTATTTCCTGCTGAACAGTGTGCCCATTTCGCTGATAGCCTTCGCCTTGGCGGTGGTCGCCTGGCTGGTGGTGGATGACAAGCGCGACAGCCGCTTTTCCTGGCGGCAGGGGCTGATGCTCTTCCTGCTGGTCTATGCCGGATACACCACGATGCATGCCGACTTCCCTGTCGAAGCCAGGGAAAAGTGGGATTGGGTGTGGAAGGCGCTGGTCTTCGCGATTTTCCTGCCGCTGACTCTGCGCACCCGGCTGCGGATCGAGGCGTTGAGCCTCGTCATGGTGCTCTGCGCCAGCTCGATCATCATCACCGGCGGGATCAAGACGATGCTGTCGGGCGGCGGCTATGGAGTGCTCAACCTGATGGTCGA
>CBHCMH010000015.1:0-13608 GCA_965974445.1 uncultured Rhizorhapis sp. | reverse complement strand
GGCGCGGGTCGGTCAACATGTGGATCAGCGTCAAGGGGACGCAGGGCCATGTCGCCTATCCGCATCTCGCCAGCAATCCCATAAGCCCGCTGGTCCGCATCCTCGCCGCCATTGAGGCGATCCGGCTGGACGAGGGCACGGACTGGTTCCAGCCGAGCAATATCGAGATCACCGATCTGGAGGTCGGCAACCCCGCGACCAACGTCATCCCGGCCCAAGCGAAGGCGCGGATCAGCATCCGCTTCAACGACACGCATAGCGGCGCGGACCTCATCGAACGCATCCGCGCCATCGTGGAGGCCGAGGGCGGCGAATTGCTGGCAAAGATCAGCGGCGAGCCCTTCCTCACCCCACCGGGCGATTTTTCCAGCATCATAGCAGAGGCGATCCGCCTCGCGACCGGCGTGGAACCGGAGCTTTCCACCAGCGGCGGCACATCCGACGCCCGTTTCCTCTCGCGCCTGTGCCCCGTCGTTGAGTTTGGCCTGTGCAACGCCACGATGCACAAGCTGGATGAAGCGGCCGCGGTGCAGGATCTGGAGATATTGACGAGCATCTATGGCGACATCGTGAGGCGGGCGCTGGGCGGTTGGGGCCAAAGGGCATGAAAGGCCTTGAGGGACGGATTACCCGTTCCTGCTTCCCTCTATCCCGTCATTCCCGCGAACGCGGGAACCCATTCCTCCTCTTGGTTCCATGTCAGGAATTGGGGAAAGATGGGTCCCCGCTTTCGCGGGGATGACGGCCACTGAAAAAACGACCCACCACTCAGCCCAAAGAAAAGCCGCCCGCCCCAAGGGGCAGGCGGCTTCGAACCACAACCGGGACAATGCCCTCCCGGCGCGTCAATATTTCTGCTGGCGCTCGTACAGCGACTTGTAGTGCTGGATGCGCGTCACGCGAAGGCCCGGCATGCCGGAACGGTCGACCGCACGCTGCCAGCCCGCGAACTCCTCCAGCGTCAGGCCGTAGCGCTCGCAAGCTTCATCGACCGACAGCAAACCGCCGTTGACGGCCGCGACAACTTCGGCCTTGCGCCGAACCACCCAGCGGGTGGTCGATGGGGGCGGAAGGCTGTCCAGCGTCAGCGGTTCGCCAAGCGGGCCAACGACCTGAGCGGGCCGGATTTTCTGATTCTCGATCATTCTCACCTCAAAACACGGCAACGGAGCCAATCACATGTCTGCGTTCATCGAATTGCCACCAGAGCATTGAACATCGGCTAAAGCGCCAAGGTAAATGCTCCATTCACGATTCGGCCCCCACCGTCAGTTCCCGCTCCCATCAGGGACGGTTCCTGATCCCAAATGCCCTGCGATCAGCGGGTTAAAGCATCCCGCAAGGCTCTTGGCCTTCACATTGTCCATTCTGCGCGCCGCGAAAACGCGCGAGAGCGCATCGACAAAGTCCGCTTCCGCCGGAGCGCCCATGTCCGCCGCGATACAGCGCGCGGTCGGGCTCGCCGCCTGCTGCGCCGATGCCATGGCGAGCAGGATATGCAGGTCAGGTTCCATGTCCCCCAGCATGGAGACCGGACGAGGCGCCATGCCGTCTGTGCGATGCGGAAAATTCATGTCCATGAGTCGAAAACTAGCAGGCAATGGATAAGGCCCGGTAAACTGCCCGGTCAGAAGCTGTTAAACCCCCTCAACAGAAGGTTAAGCGGCGGGCTGGCGCAAAGCGGCGCTTCGGCCTATATGACGCGGCATCATGCCAGCGGATTTCCAGCTTGAAGGGCCGATGCAGGCCCGGCGGATCGTCGTCGCCATGTCGGGCGGCGTCGATAGCAGCGTCGTGGCCGCGCTGGCCGCGCGCACAGGCGCGGAAACGATCGGTGTCACGCTGCAGCTCTATGACCATGGCGCGGCCACGGGGCGCACCGGAAGCTGCTGCGCCGGGCAGGACATCCGCGACGCGCGCGCCGTCGCCGACCGGTTGGGCATCGCTCATTATGTCTTCGATTATGAAAGCCGATTCCGCGAATCCGTGATCGAGGATTTCGCCAATGAATATATGGCGGGGCGCACGCCCATCCCCTGCGTCAAATGCAATATGGGGGTGAAGTTCACCGATCTGTTCACCCTCGCCCGCGATCTGGGCGCCGATTGCCTGGCCACCGGCCATTATGTGCGGCGGGTGCTGGGCGGCGAAGGCGCGGAGTTGCACCGCGCGGCCGATCCGGCGCGCGACCAGAGCTATTTCCTGTTCGCAACGACGCAGGACCAGCTTGATTATCTGCGTTTTCCCCTCGGCGGCCTGCCCAAGCCGCAGGTGCGCGAAATTGCGGCGGAACTGGGCCTTGGCGTCGCGACGAAGCCCGACAGCCAGGACATCTGCTTCGTGCCCGATGGCGACTATGCCAAAATCGTGCGAAAGGTGCGGCCGGACGCCGATGAAGGCGGAGACATCGTCCATGTCGATGGCCGCCTGCTAGGCGTGCACAAGGGGATGATCCACTATACCGTCGGCCAGCGAAAGGGGCTGGAGGTCGGCGGCCAGCCCGAACCGCTTTACGTCATCCGCCTGGATGCGGCGGAAAAGCGGGTGGTCGTTGGTCCCAAAATGGCGCTGGCGGTCTGTGCCGCCCGGCTGACCGACATCAACTGGCTGGGCGGCAATTTCACCGGCGCATGTCAGGCCAAGGTCCGGTCCCTCGCCAAGCCGGTCCCTGCCCGGCTGGACGGCGGCATGCTGCATTTCGCCAACGCCGAATATGGCGTCGCGCCGGGACAGGCGGCGGTGCTGTATGACGGCGACCGCGTACTGGGCGGCGGCTGGATCGCGGAGACAACGGCGGCCCTGCTGCCGGCGGGCTGACCACGGATTCAGTTCAAACGGTGATGACCACCTTGCCGAACAGGGCAGACGAGGATTGATACTGAAAGGCCTCGGCCGCATTTTCAAAGCCGAAAACCCGGTCCACGACCGGCGCAATGCCGCAGCCGTCGATAGCGGCGTTAAGGCTGATAGCCATCGCACGCGAACCCACGAAAATACCCCGTAGCGAGGCGCCTTTCATGAGCAGCGGCAGGGGGGCCGTCTCGCCTTCCTGCGTCAGCACGCCGATCAGCGCGATTTCGCCCGCGTGCCGGACAGCCAGCATGGACTGCATCAGCGTGCCCACGCCCCCGACCTCGACGACATGATCCACGCCGCCGCCGCACAGTCGTGCAGCCGTCAGGCCCCATTCGGGCTCCTCGCGATAATTTATCAGGTGATCGGCTCCCAGCGCCTTCGCCCGCTCCAGCTTTTCGTTGGAGGACGAAGTCGCCACGACGACGGCGCCCGCAGCCTTGGCGATGGCCAAGGCCAGCAGCGAGACGCCGCCCGTGCCGATCAGCAGCACGCTCTGCCCCGGCCCCACCGGCCGCGGTCCTTCCATCAGCGCGTTCCAGGCCGTGACACCGGCACAGGGCAGCGTTGCCGCTTCCTCAAAGCTCAGCCGCTTCGCCATCGGCACCACGCCCATTTCCGGCAGCGTCACATATTCCGCCAGCATGCCCTTTGCCGGAGGAGCGCCCAAGGCCACGCCGGTATCGGGCGTGGGCGGGCCATCCATCCAGTTCTGAAAGAAAGTGCCCGCCACGCGGTCACCGGGGGAAAATCGGGTGACGCCAGCACCCACCGCTTCCACTTCGCCCGCGCCATCGGACAATGGCACGATGTCCTGGTCGATCAGACCGCCGAAATAGCGGCCCTGCGCGATCAACTGGTCGCGATAGTTGAGCGAACAGGCGCGAACCCGGATCAGCACTTCGCCCGGCCCCGGCACCGGCTTTTCCATTTCCACGCGCTTCAAGTCGCTGATCGAACTGGCACCCTTGGAAAGCTGATATGCGCGCATTTTACCCGGTCCTGACATGATTGAATTGTTTCCCATACAAACGGATCGCAAATGCCGGCGCATAGCACAAGGGGAGGGTGGCGAGCGCCCGCTCCGTCCGAGATAAGGACTAGACCGGGCCATTATGTCTGAGTATTAGAGGAGGATGAACCTTTCAGAGAGAATCTTCCTAATGATCGACGGACGACTTTTTATCGGCGGCTCCCGAGTCCAGACCGGCATATCCTTCCATGGCGTGAATGCTGCCAGCGGCAAGATGCTGGAACCGCCTTTCTCGTCGGCCGGGGCCGGTGAGGTGGAGCGGGCTTGCGCAATGGCGGAAGAGGCTTTTCCGTTGTTCAGCGACCTTCCGGCCGAAGCGCGAGCCGCCTTTCTGGAGCAGATTGCCGACAATATCATGGCGCTGGGGGACGCCTTGCTGGAGCGCGCCGCGCTGGAAACGGGGCTGCCGCTGGCGCGCCTGACCGGCGAGCGGGGGCGCACTGCCGGTCAACTCCGGCTTTTTGCCGCTGAACTGCGTCATGGCGCATGGATGGGCATCCGCGTGGACCCCGCCTTGCCCGATCGTCAGCCGCTTCCCCGGCCGGACCTGCGCATGCGCAAGATAGCGCTTGGCCCGGTCGCGATTTTCGGGGCGAGCAACTTCCCCCTCGCCTTCTCCGTCGCGGGCGGGGACACCGCTTCGGCGCTGGCCGCCGGTTGCCCGGTCGTAGTAAAGGGCCATCCGGCCCATCCGGGCACGTCGGAACTGGTGGCGGGCGCCATCGCCGATGCCGTCGCCGATTGCGGCCTCCCGGAGGGTGTCTTCTCGCTCCTCAATGGGACGTCCAACGACCTGGGCGCTGCCCTGGTTACCGATCGGCGGATCAAGGCGGTGGGGTTCACCGGCTCGCGCGCGGGCGGCGTCGCGCTCGTGCAGCTTGCCGCCGGACGGGCCGAGCCGATCCCCGTCTATGCCGAAATGAGCGCCATCAATCCCGTGGTCCTGCTGCCGGGGATGTTGGAGGAACGGGCCGAAGCGCTCGCGGCCGGATATGCCGCTTCGATGGCCATGGGGGCAGGCCAGTTCTGCACCAATCCCGGCCTGGTGCTGGCTCTGGAATCTCCCGCCCTGCAGCGTTTTCTGACGGCCGCCGCCGCCGCTGTTGCCGACACACCCGCCGCCGTTATGCTGACGCCGTCCATCCATCGCGCCTATGAAGAAGGCGTTGCCACGCTCGCCGCCGCGCCACGGGTGGATGTGCTCGCCAGGGGAAAATCCGCTTGGGGTCCGAACCAGTGCGAAGCCGCCCTGTTCACGATTCCCGCCGACGCCTTCGATCCGGAGGGCGACATTGCCAAGGAGGTCTTCGGCGCATCGTCGGTGCTGGTCCGGTGCCGCGACGAGGCGGCGCTGTTGCGGGTCATCGGCCAGCTTGAGGGCCAATTGACGGCGTCGGTGCATTTCAGCGAGACTGATGAACCGCTGGTGGCGCGGCTGCTCCCCGCGCTTGAGCGCAAGGCCGGACGCCTGATTGCCAATGGCTGGCCCACGGGCGTCGAGGTTAGCCATGCGATGGTGCATGGCGGCCCCTTCCCAGCCACATCGGACGGGCGGAGCACATCGGTCGGGACGCTGGCGATCGATCGCTTCCTTCGGCCGGTCTGCTACCAGGATTTTCCCGAAAACCTTCGCCCGGAACCCCTCCGCGATGTCGCGCTCGGCGGCATGCCGCATCGGTTCGACGGCAAGACAGTCGCCTGATGCCCGGCCTGACCAGATTGATACAGGAAGCACCATGACCCTGAGACTGATTCAGTTGCGATCCAACAGCGGCGAGCGGCAACTGGCCGCCGCGGACGGCGATGAAAGCTGGCGCGTCGAGGGGGTCGCTTGCAGTTACGATCTGGCCCGGATCGCGATGAAAGAGGATGTGTCCCTGGCCGAGGCGGCGCGCGCGCGCAAGGGCGAGGCCATCGGCCTTTTCGCGGCGCAGGCGGAGGGGCGGCTGCTCGCCCCCATCGACCATGAGGATCCGGCCCATCTCTATCTGACCGGCACGGGCCTTACCCATCTGGGCTCGGCGGAAGGCCGGGACAAGATGCACAAGGCAGCGGCGGCCGGCGCCGCGACCGACTCCATGCGCATGTTTCTCATGGGCCTGGAGGGCGGCAAGCCGATCAATGGCGAACCGGGGGTTCAGCCTGAATGGTTCTACAAGGGCGACGGTTCCGCGCTGGTCGGCAGCGGCGTACCCCTCACCTCCCCCGCCTTTGCGCTGGATGGCGGCGAGGAGCCGGAAATTGCCGGCATCTACATCATCGGCGACAATGGACAGCCGTTCCGGCTCGGCTTCGCTCTTGCCAACGAGTTTTCCGACCATATTACCGAACGCGGCAATTATCTCTGGCTGGCGCACAGCAAGCTGCGGCAAGCGGCGCTTGGCGCGGAGCTGCTGACTGGCAAGCTGCCGGCCGATATACGGGGCGCAAGCCGTATTCTCCGCGACGGCGCGGTTGTCTGGGAAAGACCCTTTCTGACGGGAGAGGCCAACATGTCGCACAGCATCGCCAATCTGGAGCATCATCATTTCAAAAATGCACTGTTCCGGCGGCCGGGCGATATTCATGTCCATTTCTTCGGAACCGCCACGCTGTCGTTCGCGGATGGATTTGAAATCCGGGAGGAGGATGTCTTCGAGATTGCCGCCGCGCCCTTTGCCCTGCCCCTACGCAACCCGCTTGCGCGCGCGGCTGCGCTCGATACGCGGGTGATTGCGCTATGAGCATGACCCGCCTGGCCCTTGTCGGCATCGGCAAGATCGCGCGCGACGCGCACGTCCCCACGCTGGCGGCGAGCAGCCAGTTCGACCTCGCGGCCGCCGTGACCTCACACACTCCGCCCGAGGGCGTCCCCGGATTCCGCACTATCGGCGAAATGGCCACAGCGATGCCGGACGTCACAGCCGTGTCGATCTGCACGCCGCCGCACGGCCGGCTCGCGCTGGTGGCCGAGGCGTTCGATCACGGACTTGACGTAATGATCGAAAAGCCGCCTGCCGGAACGATCAGTGAAGCGGAATGCTTCGCCCGCATGGCGCAACGGGCTGGCCGGATCCTGTATGTGACCTGGCATTCGCGCGAAGCGGCCGCTGTGGAACCGGCGCGGGAGTGGCTTTCGGGCAAGACCATCCACCGCGTCGATGTCAGCTGGAAGGAAGATGTCCGCGTCTGGCACCCCGGGCAGGAATGGATCTGGGAGCCGGGCATTGGCGTTTTCGACCCCGGCATCAACGCCCTGTCGGTACTGACCGCCATTCTTCCCCGGCCACTCAGGCTCGACAGCGCCGAACTGCGGTTTCCAGCGAACCGCGATGCGCCTATCGCCGCCAGCCTCGCCTTCAGCCTTGGCGCGACTGTGCCGGTGGCCGTCGAATTCGATTTCGATCAGAAAGGGCCGCAAAGCTGGGACATCGACATCGACACCGACGGCGGCCGCCTCAGCCTGTCGATGGGCGCATCGCTTATGGCCGTCGATGGCAAGCCTGTCGATGTGGGCGACGAGCCTGAATATCGCCGCCTGTACCGCCGCTTTGCCGAACTGCTGGTAACCCGCCAGAGCGACATTGACCTGACGCCGTTCCACCATGTTGCCGACGCCTTCCTGATCGGGCAGCGAAAGGTGGTCGCGCCATTTGAATGGGACAGCTGAACGGTGGGGCTGTCCCCCCGCGCCCGATGGACTGAAGACAGGATGAAAATCCGCGTCTTGGCATTTTCCTTGTCCGACAAGAAGGTTACATAGGGCGCATGAACGATATGGAACCGGTAGACGAAATACTGCGCAGGCGCCTTCGGATTCACGGCAGCATCGCGCATGGAATTGGCGTTAAGATCGTGTCGGGCGAATATCCGCCGGGCCATATACTGGAGGGCGAGATCGCCGCCAGTGAAAGCTTCCATGTCTCGCGCACCGCCTATCGCGAAGCCGTGCGTATTCTGGCCGCCAAGGGCCTGGTGGAGGCGCGCCCGAAAACCGGTACGCGGGTCAGCGAGCGGAGCAAATGGAATCTCCTCGATCCCGACATACTGTCCTGGATTTTCGAATCGGAGCCAGACGCCGATCTCGTTTCCAGCCTGTTTGAACTTCGGGGCATTGTGGAGCCGCGCGTGTCGGCCCTGGCAGCCACGCGACGGACAGCCGAACAGGTAGAGCGCATGGCCCGCGCGCTTGAAATCATGGAGGCCAACAAGCTGACGTCGGAAGCGGGACGGGCAGCCGATCAGGACTTCCACGCCGCGCTGCTTGATGCCTCGGGCAACCCCTTCCTCATTTCCCTGTCGAGCGGGATTTCCGCGGCGGTCACGTGGACCACGATTTACAAGGCGCGGGTGAAGCGCCTGGTGCGCGATGCGATTCCGGATCACCGGGACGTTTATGAGGCGGTGGCGGCGGGCGATCCCTTCGCGGCGCATGCCGCCATGAAGCATCTGGTCGACATGGCCCTGCAAGAGACGCTCCCCCCCAGCGCGTAAGGTCCGCTCAAGGCGCTCGCAAGTATTGCCCCCCCAAGTGGCCGTTTACCCGGCGAACATGCCCGGCGCCAATCCGCGCGCACCCGAATCAATTTCGAACAGGCACCCGGCGCTTGGCTCGAACGGCCGGTTTTCTGCCGCGGATGTGACGAACATCCGGTCCAGATTTTCTCCTGCAAAGCAGATGTTGGTGATCTGGCTGGCGGGTAAGCCGATCGCCCGGTCAAGGCTGCCGTCCGGGTCAAATCGGCTCACGCGTGCGCCGCCCCAATGCGCGACCCACAAATAGCCGTCCGCGTCGCATGTCATGCCATCGGGCATGCCCCAGTCATGTGGGAAGCGGATGAAAGGTGCCTTGGCGGTGATCGTGCCATCCTCGCCCAGTTTAAAGCGATAGATGACGCGGTTGGGCGTGTCGCTGTGATAGAGCCACGTCTGGTCCGGACTGATCGCCGGCCCATTGGCGACGCAATAGCCGCTGTCCACGGCGACAAAGCTTCGGTCGGGGGCCAGCAGATAGAGGGAGCCGTCGGGGCGGTCGCAACTTAGCGGCATGGTGCCGGCCCAGATGCGGCCCCAGCGGTCGGCCTTCGCATCATTCAGGCGATTGTCGGGAAGATGCGGTTCGGGATCGGCAATCGGCGCCACCGTCACCGGATCGAGATGGAGCTCCGCAAAACCGTTGCGGAACCCGGCGATGAAGCCGGGCGCGTCCCGCCGCTCGATCACCCAGCCGATCATGTCCGGCATATCCCACCGCTCGATCGCACCCGTGGCGAGCGATAGCCGGTTAAGCGCGGGGGCCAGAATGTCCGTCCAATAGACGGCATTGTCACGGCTGGACCACAGCAGCCCTTCGCCAAGGATGTCGCGGGTTTCGCCTCGCTCGATGATGCTATAGACGCTCACATGCCGTTCCTCAGTGCCCGTTCTTGAATGCCCCGTTCTTCAATGCCCATTCTTCAATGATTGTGGCGCGGAACGCCGATCGTCTGCGCCAGCCGCTGATAGGCGACCGCAGGCTCCAGCACGGCGCCGGTTTCCATCTGACCGACCCATGCGCGCTGCATTTCCTGCCAGGGCGTCTGGTGCGCGGGATAAGGGTAGCCGCCCGCCGCTTCCAGCGCGGCCCGGCGCTCGGCCAGTTCCTCGTCGGAGAGAAGGACATTGGCCTCACCCTTGCGCAGGTCGATCCGGATCCGGTCGCCATTGCGCAGCAAGGCAAGCGCGCCGCCCACGGCCGCCTCGGGCGAAGCATTGAGGATCGAGGGGCTTCCCGATGTGCCCGACTGCCTGCCGTCCCCCATGCAGGGAAGCGAATGGATGCCCGCCTTGAGCAGGCCTACGGGGGGCCGCATGTTCACCACCTCGGCCGCGCCGGGATAGCCCACCGGCCCAGCGCCCCGCATGATGAGCAAGGTCGTTGCGTCAATTCCCGACTCCGGATCATCGATGCGGGCGTGATAATCCTCCGGACCGTCGAACACGGCCACAGGCCCTTCAAAGGCATCGGGGTCGTCGGGATTGGAGAGATAGCGTTCCCTGAATTCAGGCGAAATAACCGACAATTTCATCACGGCGCTGGTGAAAAGGTTGCCGCGCAGCACCGAAAAGCCAGCGGCTTCCTTCATTGGCGCGTCAAAGGTCCGGATGACCCGTTCATCCTCGATGGTCGCGTTCCGGCAATTGTCGCCGATGCTGCGGCCATTGACCGTCAGGGCATCTTCGAAGATCAGCCCCTGGCGCATCAATTCCGCTACGACGGCCGGAACGCCGCCGGCGTGATAATAGTCCTCGCCCAGATATTCGCCCGCCGGTTGCAGGTTCACCATCAGCGGAATGTCTCGCCCATAGGTTTCCCAATCGTCGATCGATAGTTCGGCCCCCACATGCCGGGCCAGGGCATTCAGGTGTATGGGCGCGTTGGTCGATCCGCCGATGGCGGAATTCACCCGGATCGCATTCAGGAACGCCTCACGCGTCAATATGTCGGACGGTTTGCGGTCAGCCGCGACCATTTCGACGATTTGCTTGCCGGTTTCGTAGGAAACCTCCTGCCGGTCGCGATAGGGGGCGGGGATCGCGGCCGATCCCGGCAGCGACATGCCCAGCGCCTCGGCCAGGCTGTTCATCGTGGTCGCGGTGCCCATGGTGTTGCAATAGCCGGTCGATGGCGCGGACGAAGCCACCAGCTTGATGAAGCCCTTATAGTCGATCTCACCCGCCGCGAGCAGTTCGCGCGCCTTCCAGACGATCGTGCCAGATCCGGTCCGCTCGCCCTTGAACCAGCCGTTGAGCATCGGCCCGACCGACAGCGCGATGGCGGGGATGTTGACCGTCGCTGCGGCCATCAGACAGGCAGGGGTCGTCTTGTCGCAGCCGATGGTCAAGACCACGCCATCCAGCGGATAACCGAACAGCACCTCCACCAGCGCCATATAGGCTAGGTTGCGGTCGAGGCCCGCCGTTGGGCGCTTGCCCGTCTCCTGGATCGGATGGACGGGGAATTCCAGTGCAATGCCGCCCGCTTCGCGAATGCCCTCCCGCACCCGCTCCGCCAGGACAAGGTGATGGCGGTTGCATGGCGAAAGATCGCTGCCGGTCTGGGCGATGCCGATGATCGGCTTGCCCGATTGCAGTTCTTCCAGACTGAGCCCGAAATTCATGTACCGCTCCAGATAGAGCGCGGTCATGTCTGCGTTTGACGGGTCGTCAAACCATGCGCGGGAGCGAAGTTTCGGCGTGGGGGAAGTCTGAGTCATCTTTGTACCGTTACTGCAAAGTGGAAAAGCGAAAGCCCATCAGGCCGAAATGGGCCTGACCGGAAAGGAAACGCGCGGATGGAAAGCCGCTCTGGCTGGGGCCGGAACCGGCGATAGGCCTGCCGAGCAACGCCGGCATTTTTGGCATGACTTCATCCCTCGCATAATTTATACTCAGACAAATGACAAAAAATTGCGTACAGCACAAGCATATTCTCTGCGGAGCCGTGTCGATGATAATGAAGCATGCGCTCTCGCATGACGATCCGCGCCATTGTGCCGCGTTGCAGCCGGATCGCCGCTGATGCGCGGGCAAAGCTTTCTTGCCGTTGATTGGGGAACGACGAACCGCCGGGTCTATCGCGTCGGGCCCGACGGCGCCGTAGAGGATACGCAACGCGACGATCGCGGCGTGCTGGCCATAGCAGCCGGCGGTTTCGAGGCCGAAGCCAATGCCCTGCGCGCGCGCATGGGCGACCTGCCCATGCTGTGCGCGGGCATGGTCGGTTCCAACCGCGGCTGGGCCGAAGCGCCCTATGTCCCCTGCCCCGCCGGTGTCGAGGATCTCGCCGCCTCGCTCCATTGGATCGAGCCGGGACGCACGGGGATCATACCGGGCGTCAAGTGGCACGACGAGGGCAGAAGCGACGTGATGCGCGGCGAGGAGGTGCAATTGCAGGGCGCTGTCCTTTCGGGCCTGGCGCCAGCTGGCGCATTGCTCTGCCAGCCCGGTACCCATTGCAAATGGGCTTGGATGGAGGGCGGCAGGATCAGCCGGTTCGCCACTGCCATGACAGGCGAAATCTTCGCCCTGCTGAAGGCGCACAGCCTGATCGGCGCGCAGATGACCAATGCCGTGACGCCCGGCGATGAGTTCCTGCGCGGCGTCGCCGATGCGGCCGATGGGGCACTGCTGACCCGGCTATTCGGCGTGCGCGCTGCCTTCGTCACCGGCGCAAGCGGCGGGCAGGACGCGGCCTCCTATGTCAGCGGCCTGCTGATCGGTTCAGATGTCCGTTCGCAGGTGAAGGATGGAACCACTGTCCACATTCTGGCCGATCCATCGCTCGGCGTGCTCTACAGCGCCGCGATCGCGGCTATGGGAGGCAAGGCCATGATCCTCGACAGCCATGTGGCGTTCGTCGCTGGCATCACGCATATCTGGAGATCCATAGCATGACCCCGCCACCCGATTTCGCCGCCGCCTTCCTGCGCTGTCCGCTTGTCGCCATCCTGCGCGACATTCGCCCGGTGGAAGTTGAAGCGACTGGCGAAGCGCTGGCGGACGCGGGCTTTTCGCTCATCGAAGTGCCGCTCAATTCGCCCGAACCGCTGCAATCGATCGAAAGACTGGCGAAACGGCTGGAGGGTCGTGCCGTGGTCGGGGCGGGCACGGTGCTGACTCCGGAACAAGTCCGCGACGTCGCCCAGGCTGGCGGGCGAATCATCGTATCCCCCAATTCCGACGCCGATGTCATTGCCGCCACGGTTGAATCCGGCATGGCGTCCCTGCCAGGATGCTTTACCGCCACCGAGGCCTTTGCGGCACTGGCGGCCGGGGCACACGGGCTCAAATTCTTTCCGGCCGAAGCGATGAGCCCAGCCGTCCTCAAGGCGCTGTGCGCGGTCCTTCCGCGAGAGGTGCCCAAGCTGGCCGTGGGCGGCATAACCGCCGGCATGATGGCGCCCTGGGTTAAAGCCGGCGCGCACGGATTCGGCCTTGGCTCGGCGCTCTACAGTCCGGGCGATACAGCCGAGGCCGTTGCGGAAAAGGCGGCTACCTTCGTGAAGGCCTGGACGGACTTGCGAACCGCTGGGGCGTGAGCTGGCACAGCCGCGCTTCAGCTACGTTCGGCCACGGCAACTTCTGGATGCATCCTATTTTTGTATGAGTTTATTGGCGAGGTGGCGAATCGGGAGGCATGGCCTTGCCGAGCAGATAAACAGCACAAAAAAAGGGGAGGTTCGCAATTGCAAACCTCCCCGGGGTTACGGAACAGGTCAGGTGCAGGCTGAACTGTTCTTCTATTACTTAGACAAAATAATCGGCCGTTGCAAGCGAGTCCGAGCAGGAAAATGGCAAAAAAATGGATGCCGCCTTTTTGGTGGACTTGATGGGGTGGACGCCCCCCGGCGGCATCGATGTGCCATAGTGGAGGTGTTGAACACCACTTGAGGAGGCGTCCATGTTGGAGAATAGCACGATCGGTTTGGATATCGCAAAGAATGTATTTCATGCTCACGGCGCCGATGCGAATGGGCTTCAGGTTTTCAGTCGATGGATTACGCGGGGCAAATTGCTGTCGTTTTTCGCGGCCCAGCCAAAGTGCCTTGTTGCGTTGGAAGCATGTGGCGGGGCGCATCATTGGGCCCGGGAACTGATGCGTATGGGACATGATGTCCGGTTGATTCCACCAGCCTATGTGAAGCCGTTCGTGAAGCGGCAAAAGAACGATGCGAACAAGACGGCACGGATCGTCTGGGCGC
>CBHCMH010000014.1:0-14246 GCA_965974445.1 uncultured Rhizorhapis sp. | reverse complement strand
GAGCTGTCCCTTGTCCAAGTCACTGAGAAGATTCTTCAATCCGCGCACCAGGTTTTCCCCGTTGCTCTCGATCGTCTTTTCGATCACCAGCGGGTTGGTCAGCGCGAAATTGCTGGGGCTCATCGCGTCGATGAAGCCTTTGGTGGCGAAGCGGATCTGCTCCTTCTGCTTGGCGGGAACGCCATCAATGGTGTCGATCATCCGCATCATATAGTCGGACGTCAGCAGATAACTTTGCCGGATGACGTCGAATATCGGATCTTTCTGCCATTGCGGTGCAGAGAAACGCCGGTCCTTGATCGCCTTGCCGTCCGTCGCCGGTTTACCGCCGCTATCCAGGAAACGCTGCCACAGCGCCACCCCGTCGGACCAGAATTCCGACTGGATCTTTCCCGCTGCTTCGGGGTCGATTGGGGGTGTGAAGCTGGCAGGAGCCTTGTCGGGTTCGGCCTTGGCCATTTGCCGCGCGCTATATTCCAGAATCAGCTGTTGCGCCTGCCCGACGATGCGAGTCCAGTGCTGCATTTGCTCAAGGGCGGGAACGGGGGATTCAAGGATGCCGGTGTGATCGGTTGGCTGCTTTGCTTCGGCACCGTTCATCCTGGCCTCCTGTCCTGCGCATCCAACATCTTCGCTGGCATGGCTTATAAAGCCGGTATATATGCCCGTGCAGCGCAATCCAAGCATATATTGCGCTGCAGCAATAACGCCTTTGAGGAAAGAACAAGGAATGTACCGATAATGTCCGATGAATTTTACCGCATCAAACGCCTTCCTCCCTATGTCATCGCCGAAGTGAACGCGATGCGGGCGGCGGCGCGAGCGGCGGGCGAGGACATTATCGATCTTGGCATGGGCAATCCCGACCTGCCGCCGCCCGATCATGTGATCGACAAGCTGTGTGAAGTCGCGAGGAAGCCCAGCGCCCACGGCTATTCCGCCTCAAAGGGCATACCCGGTTTGCGCCGCGCCCAGGCGAACTATTACGCCCGGCGATTCGGCGTCGAACTGGACCCCGAGTCCGAAGTGGTGGTGACGCTCGGGTCGAAGGAAGGGCTCGCCAACCTGGCGCAGGCGATCACCGCGCCGGGCGATGTCGTGCTCGCCCCCAATCCCAGCTATCCGATCCACACCTTCGGCTTCATCATCGCGGGCGCGACCATCCGTTCCGTGCCGACGACGCCGGACGAGAAATATTGGCAGGCGCTGGACCGGGCGATGGCCTTTACCGTGCCAAAGCCATCCGTGCTGGTGGTCGGCTATCCGTCCAATCCGACGGCGGAAGTCGTGGACCTCGCCTTTTATGAGCGGCTGGTGGCCTGGGCGAAGGAGAATCAGGTCTGGGTTCTCTCCGACCTTGCCTATAGCGAGCTTTATTATGACGGATGTCCGACGCCCTCGATCCTGCAGGTGCCGGGCGCAAAGGACGTGGCGGTGGAGTTCACCTCCATGTCGAAGACCTACAGCATGGCCGGCTGGCGCATGGGCTTTGCGGTTGGCAACAAAAAGCTGATCGCCGCGCTCACCCGCGTCAAAAGCTATCTGGATTATGGCGCCTTCACGCCCATCCAGGCGGCGGCGGTGGCCGCGATCAACGGCCCGCAGGATATCATCGAGAAAAATCGCCAGCTTTATAAGAAGCGCCGCGACGTATTGGTCGAAAGCTTTGGCCGGGCGGGGTGGGAGATTCCGCCCTCGCGGGCGTCCATGTTCTGCTGGGCGCCGCTGCCGCCCGCGGTCGCCCATCTCGGTAGCCTGGAATTTTCCAAGCAGCTTTTGACCCATGCGGGCGTCGCCGTCGCGCCGGGCGTCGGCTATGGCGAGGATGGCGAGGGCTTCGTGCGCATCGCCATGGTCGAAAACGAGCAGCGCATCCGGCAGGCCGCGCGCAATGTCCGGCGTTATCTGCAGAGCATGGGCGTCAACATGGCCTCCACCGCCAAGGCGGAATAGGGATGAACGACCCTGGTTAGCGCCCGTGGGCCGGCTTGAGCGTCCGAGACCGGTTCCTTTTCGCACTGGGCATGGTAGGCTTCGGGATCGGAGGCCCGGTCTCCGGGCCTTCGTTCCTGACGGGCAGGCAAGTCTGTCCGTCGGAGCCGCAGGAGATTTGCGTGATGGATCTGTCCGCCGAGCTCGCCCAGCCAGGGACGGAGGGTTCGCCTCTCGCCATTACGTACAGCTTGCTTGATGGCAACTATCCCGAGAACCGAACCGACGACATGATTATGCAAGAATTGTTCGTCATGCGGTTCTTCCTGGACGGCGAATGGCTGTATCGCACCGCGCCTGATCAGTGGAGCCCCGCGCCCGCGGCGGCCTTGTGGGGTAGCGCCAGTACGATGGAGAAGCTGCGTTGCCCCGCGCCCTTCCGGATCTTCAGCATTGGCTTGCGAACGGTGGCCTGGCTGGAGCTTGCCGGATCGCCTCCCGGCGACTTCGTGGATCGGGTTACCCCGATCGATCCCTTTTTCGGGGGAGCGGTGCCCCAGTTCCTCGACGCCTTGCGGAGCGCCGGGGATCTTCAGGAAATGGCCACCATCGCCGATGCCTGGTTGGCGGGCCTGCGGCGCGGCAAGATACGGCCGCAGACCGCCGATCGGGCGCGGATTTTCGAGGAATATGCCCATTATGACTGGGAACGGCCCATTGGCGAGATCGCCGAGGAGTTCGGCCTGTCCACCCGTCAGCTGGAACGCATGACCACGCAGTCGATCGGTTTCAAGCCGAAACTGCTGACCCGCCGACATCGATTCCTGAACGTCGCCACCGCCTTGCGCGGCCTGGGCGACACCGAATGGCAGGAACTGTGCTACCGCTACTACGCCGACCAGTCGCATATGAGCCGCGAATTCCGGAAGTTCGCCGGCATGGCGCCGGGCGAATTCAAGGAGGCCCATGCGCCGCTGCTGGACGCGACGCTCCGATTCCGCGATGCCAGTTACCGGTTTCTGAAATCGCCCGAAGGCAGGAACCGTCTGTCGGGGGACTTGCCCAGTTTTCAGCAGGCGATATAGCAACGGACCAATGGCCACCGTTACCGTTATCGCCCAGACCATACAGCTCGCCGTGGCGCCGGTGTTCCTGCTGGCGGGCATCGGCGCTTTTCTGAACGTCTGCGCCGGACGGCTCGCCCGCGTCATCGACCGCGCCCGAATGGTCGAACGGCTGGTGCTGAAGACGACCGGGCCGGATCATGACCGGCTGATCTATGAAATCCGCAAGCTCGACCGGCGCATGACCGTGGTCAACAGTTCCATTTTCCTGAGTGTCGCCAGCGCCATCGCGGTCTGTCTCGTGGTCGTGCTGCTCTTTGCCGCCCAGTTGTTCGACGCGCATATGGCAACGCCGGTCGCCTTGTTGTTCATTCTGGCCATGGTGTTGATGATCAGCGCGCTTTGCACCTTCATGGTCGAAATCCGCCTTGCCGCGCGTACCATTCATATCCGCAGCGAAGTGCTCTACCATGAGGCGGCCAAATAACCCGAGGGAAGGAACGCGGTCCTGCAACTGCACATCGTCGCGCGCGGCAAGATCGGACGTTCGCCAGAGGCGGAGCTGGTCGATCGCTATGTGAAGCGGATAAGCTGGCCGGTGAAGATCAGCGAGTTGCCCGACCGGGGCGGCAAAATTCCGCCTGCCCCATCCGGCAGCGTCACCGTGATGCTGGATGAAAAGGGGGAGCATCTGTCCTCCATGGCGTTTGCACAAAAGCTGGAGCGCTGGCGCGACGGCGGGGTTCGGGAATGCCGCTTCCTGATCGGCGCGGCGGACGGCTTTGACGATGCCGAGCGGGAGCGGGCGGACCTGCTCATCGCCTTCGGCCGGGCGACCTGGCCGCACATGCTGGCGCGGGCCATGCTGGCAGAGCAATTGTGGCGCGCGACGAGTATCCTTGCCAACCACCCCTATCATCGCGAAGGATAGCGCCCGATGAAACGGGCGCTCCTCCTGCTGATCCCGGCCGCCATGCTGGCCGCCGCCCCGGTCAGCCCGGCGCAGACGCTGGCGGACGAACAGCAGGCGCTGGCGGCAGCCAAGCAGCAGGCCCAGGAGGCGCGCGCGCGCAGCAAACGGCTGAAGCAGGAGGCGAGCGCTGCGCGCGAGGAGGCGGAACGGGCGCGGCGGCAGGCGGCGGCGCTGGCCGCAAGCATTCAGGCCGCCGAAGCGGATTTGCAGGCGGCGCAGGCGCGCGTCGCGATCATCGCCAGGCTGCAACAGGCGCAGAATGCCCGGCTGGCCGAGCGCCAGGAACCGGTCATGCGCCTGACGGCCGCGCTGCAGATGATGGCGCGGCGGCCCCCCGCCACGGTGCTGGTCCAGCCCGGCTCGATTTCGGACATCGTCCACCTGCGCGCGGTGCTCGCCAGCATCATTCCGGTGATCCGCGCCCGTACCGAAGGACTGCGCGCCGAACTGGAAAAAAGCCGTCAGCTGCGCGCCGACGCCGATCAGGCGCGCGCCTCCTTGCTGGCCGGGCGCATGGCTCTGGACGCGCAACGGGCGGAGCTGCGCGAGATGGAAATGCGCAAGCGCTTCGCGGCGCGGGCGCTGGTCAGCAACGCCAATCTGGAGGCTGACCGCGCCCTGGCGCTGGGGGAAAAGGCGCAGGACATTGTCGAGCTGACGGAAAAGCTGCGCGTGTCCGGCGATGTCCGCGAGGAACTGGCGGAGCTGCCCGGCCCGCTGCTGCGACCCGCCCGGCCCGGTGCGACCGCGCTGCCCCCGTCTGCCGCCCGCCTGCCGCGCAGCGCGCCGCCAGCCTATCGCATGCCGGTGATCGGCAAAGTGGTGACGGGCATGGGCGAGCTGTCCGAAAGCGGGGTCCGCGCGCGCGGCCTGACCATCGCGACGCAGCCCCATGCGCAAGTGGTCGCGCCGACCCGCGGACGCATCGCCTTTGCTGGGGAATACCGCGGCTATGGGCAGATCGTCATCATCGAGCATGGCAATGGCTGGACGACGCTCATCTCCAATCTCGGACGGCTGAGCGTGGATGTCGGCGCTGTGGTCCGCCAGGGCGACCCCATCGGTTCGGCCGGGCAGGGGCGGCCCAAAGTGACGGTGGAGCTGCGCCGGAACGGCCGTCCCATCAACATCGCCGCGCTGCTGGGGTAGGGGGCTAAAGCTCCCCTCCCGCTTGCGGGAGGGGCTTGGGGGAGGGCCTGTAGGGACGGGGTGGTGACATGCCCTCCCCTAACCCCTCCCGCGAGCGGGACGGGAATGTCCCTTCTCCCCAAACCCCGCTTTGCAACTGCCGCCCAAAGCGCCTATATCTTTGGCTTAACGTGCCGAGGACGCCTGAATCGATGAAGAATAGCCTGATCAAAGCCGCCTTGCTGACCGGCGCCCTGGCGCTCGTACCGATGACGACGGCGGCGCTTGCCGAGGCGGAGGGCAATAGTTACCGCACGCTCGATGAGTTCATGGACGTGTTCCAGCGGGTGCGCGTCGATTATGTCGATAAGGTGGACGATGAAGCGCTGATCAAGGGTGCGATTGACGGCATGCTGTCCAGCCTGGACCCGCATTCCAGCTTCCTCGACGCGCGCGACTTTGAAAATCTGCGGACCCAGACCGATGGCGCCTATGGCGGCCTTGGCCTGTCGGTCACGATGGAGGATGGCGCGGTCAAGGTGATCGCGCCGACCAAGGACACCCCCGCTGACCGGGCCGGGGTGAAGGCGGGCGACTATATCACCCATCTGGATGGCGAGCTCATCTATGGCGGTACGCTCGATGATGCGGTCGATCGCATGCGCGGCGAGCCGGGGACCAGCATCAAGCTGACCATCGTGCGGCCGGGCCGCGACAAGCCCTTCGATGTCACTATCACGCGCGAGATCATCGAGCTGAATCCAGTCCGCTGGGAAGTGAAGAACAATATCGGCGTCATCAACATCATCAGCTTTTCCGCCAATACCGGCGCCGATGTGCGCGCTGCGATCCGTGGGATCGAGAAGTCCCTTGGCCGCAAGCCCACAGGCTATGTCCTTGACCTCCGCTCCAATCCGGGCGGGCTTCTGGACGAGGCGGTCAACGTCTCGGACGTGTTCCTGGAACGGGGCGAGATCGTGTCGCAGCGTGGACGGAAAAAGAGCGACATCGAACGCTATTATGCAAAGGCCGGCGACGATACCGGCGGCCTGCCGGTGATCGTGCTGGTCGATGCCGGATCGGCGTCCGCGTCCGAAATCGTCGCGGGCGCGCTGCAGGATCAGCGGCGCGGGCTGGTCATGGGTGAGCGGACCTTTGGCAAGGGCAGCGTGCAGACGCTGCTGCCGCTCAGCAACACCACCGCGCTGCGGCTGACCACGGCGCGCTACTTTACGCCATCGGGCCGGTCGGTGCAGGAAGGCGGGATTGAACCCGACATCCGCGTGCCGCAGATTTCCGATCCGGATTACAAGACGCGCCCGCGCTTCCGCGAGTCCGATTTGCGCCGTCACCTCATCAACGAGGCAAAGGTGGATAACAGCATCCTTGAAGAAGACACCAAGGAAGATCCCCGCTTCAAGGCGACGCCGGAGGAACTGAAAAAGCAGGGTATTGAGGATTTCCAGCTGCACTATGCCATGGAAACGATTGGCCGCATCGCAAAGTCGCCGGTACGGGTTGCAACGCACGCCAGCGATAAGAGGAAATAGGGGTTTCAAGGCTATGCGCGGACTGGCGCTTGCGCGGCTGATCGCGCTGCTCGCCCCTGCGATGTTGCTTGGGGGAGCGCTGCTTTCGGAATATGTGGGCGGCCTCGCCCCATGCGAGATGTGCTACTGGCAGCGTTGGCCCCATGCCGCCGCGATCGGCTTTGCGCTGATGGCGATCTTGCTTCGCGGCCTGGGCAGCCGTTTCTTCCTGCTGCTGGCGGCGCTCGCGATTGCGACCAGCGGGGGCATCGGCGTCTTCCATGCCGGTGTCGAATATGGTTGGTGGGAAGGGCTGACGGCCTGCGCCACCACTGGGACGGGCGGCAGTACGCAGGATGTCATGGACGCGATCATGGCGACGCCGCTGGTCCGGTGCGACGTGCCGCAATGGACGCTGCTCGGCATATCGCTTGCCGGTTTCAACGCCATCTTGTCTCTGGGCGCAGCCGTCGCCATCTTGGGACTGACATTCGGCAGCAAAAGGACTGAGGCATGACGTTGCGCCGCCCCGGGGAAAGACAGGCCGACCGCGCTTCGATGCTGCGGGTGAACCAGGCCGGGGAATTTGGTGCGACTCGCATCTACGCCGGACAACTCGCCGTTTTGGGCGACCGCCACCCGATGGCGCGGGCTATCGCGGGCATGGCAGCCCAGGAAGAACGGCACCGCGTCCATTTCGACGCCATGATGACGCGTCGCGGCGTGCGCCCGACCTTGCTCGCGCCGATCTGGGACCGGGCGGGATTTGCGCTGGGTGCGATCACGGCCGCTCTTGGGCCGGAAGCCGCCATGGCCTGCACTGCGGCTATCGAGACCGAGATTGACCGGCATTATGAAGAGCAGCTGGAAACGATGGGCGATGCCGATCCTGAACTCGCCGATGCGGTCAGGGAATTTCAGGCGGAGGAAGTCGAACATCGCGACATCGCGCTGGCGGCAGGCGCGGAAGCAGCGCCCGCCTATCCGCTCTTGTCGGGGCTGATCCGCCTGGGTTGCCGGACGGCCATAGCCCTGTCGAAGCGTATTTGAACAACCCCCCAACCGGGGAGGGAGGATGAAACATGAAACGCATGATGATGGCAACGGCCCTGCTGGGCCTGACGGTATCGCTTCCCTCCGCCGCGCAAGATCGGGCATCGGCTGGCGTGGCCGATGACGCATCGGTGAAGATCAACCAGCTCATCGTCTATGGTGACGATCCCTGCCCCGAAAGCACGGCCGACCAGATCACTGTATGCGCGCGCAAGGGCGAAAATGAGCGCTTCCGCATTCCCGAAGCGCTTCGTGACGACCCCCGCGCGCCAGGCCGCGAAAGCTGGACCAACCGGGCCGAAGCGCTGGAATATGTCGGCAAGAGCGGCACCGACAGCTGCTCTCCGGTCGGCGCGGGCGGCTTTACCGGCTGCTTCGCGCAGTTGATGCGGCAGGCGCGCGCCGAACGCATGGGGGCCGACAATGTCAGCTGGGCGCAGCTGGTCGAGGCCGAACGGCGCAAGCGGCTGGAAAAGCTGGACGCTGAGGCCGAGGCGATTGAACAGCAGCTCCGGGAACAGGAACGCAGCGGCGGGTAGGGAACTGCCTGCGTATCGTAAAATACAGCAACCGTTCATCCACCCGGGCGGATGACAGTCCCCATGATCCGCCTACGCTCTTTAACGCCCGCCGTCGCGCTCGCCGTCGTCAACTTCGCCCTGATGATCGCCCCCGCTCAGGCCGAAGCGCCCGATCGGGTGGCAACGCTGGTGGTCTATGGTGATGACCCTTGCCCGGTCGAGGAAGGCGGCGGGATCGTCGTTTGCGCGCGCAAGCCGGAGAGCGAACGCTACCGCATCCCCAAGGACCTGCGCCCGAAGAAGGAGGTCGTTGGCAGCCAGGGCTGGGCCAGCCGCGTGCAGACCATGGAGGCAAGCGGCCGCCAGCTACTGCCCAACAGCTGCACCGTCATCGGCAGCAACGGCCAGACCGGCTGTACCCAGGCCATGCTCCGCCAATGGTTCGAAGAACGCCGCCTCGCCGAACAGGAGGCCGCCGGGGTTCCTTGAAGGGGGGAGGTCGCCCAAATCGCTATCCCGCCGGGAACAGTTCCACCAGTTCCGCCAGCGCGCTGCGCAGGGCCGGTTGCTCTTCCTCGGTCGTGACGCCCAGCCGCACGATGGTCAGGCCCTGTTCGGGCGAGACCAGAATATATTGGCCCTGATGCCCCAGGCAGGCGAAGAGGCTGGCGGGGCCGCGGCCGGGGAACAGCGCCTCGCGCGCGCCTTCAGGCCGCGGTTTGTTCAGCCATAAATGCCCGCCATAGCCCGCGTCGAGCGGGGAGGAGGTGCGCATGAAATTGACCCAGCGGGCGGACAATATCTGCCGCCCCCGCGCTTCGCCGTTGCGGCGGAGGAATTCGCCGAACTGGGCATAGTCGCGCGCGGTTGCGTGCATGAAGCTGCCGCCCAGCAGCGTGCCGTGCGCGTCGAATTCCGGGGTGAGGCTGGTCAGCCCCAGCGGCTCGATCAGGCGACCGCGCAGGAACTGCATCATCGCCTGCTGGCGGACCTTTGGGTCATCGCTGGGGGTCAGCGCGCGGGTCATGATGTCCGACAGGATCATGCTGGTCGCCGTGCTGTACTGAAACGCGCTGCCGGGTCGGGCGGCCAGCGGCTTGGCTTCGGCATAGGCGGCCATGTCGCCAGCGCCATCCATGAACAGCATCCGCACAGTGTCGCTGTCATAGGCGGGGTCGCCGGTTTCGACATGCTCCAGGCCCGACGCCATGTGGAGCAGCTGCTTGAGCGTGATCGCGCCGCGCGGGTCGCCGGGCTGGCTCCAGGCCGGAACGGGCGCGGCCGCGTCGAGGACCAGCCGCCCGTCCGACACCATCAGGCCGACCAGCGCGGCGGTGATGCTTTTGGCCATCGACCAGCTGATGAGCTTGCTGTCCGGCCCGAAACCCTCGGCATAACGCTCGGCGATGATCTCGCCATCCTTCATGATCAGGAGCGCGCGGGTCTGGCCCATCCCGGCATCCTCGAACAGCGGATCGATGGCGGCGCGTAGTTGCGTTTCGCCCACGCCGCGCGTGTCCTGCGCCAGATAGCCGTCCTGCAGCTGCCCCGGCGATGGCCGCGCCACCAGAAACAAAGCAAGCGCGCAAGCGGCAAGGCTTGCCCCTATGGTCATTTTGCGGTTCATGGCGCGGGTCTATCTCATCACGCGGCGAAAGGGGAGCCATGAACAGGGCCATGAACAGAGGACGCACTGCGGGTTATGCGTTGGTGGCGCTGCTGGCGCTTGTCCTGACCCTGATCGCCTGGAACTGGCCGGCCCTAAATGCGCAGGCGGAGGCAGGGTCGGCTTATGGAGCGCGAATCGGCTGTTCCTGCCGCTATGTGCAGGGGCGCGGCATGGAAAGCTGCCGGGAGGATATGGAGCCGGGGATGGAAATGGTGCGGCTGGACGATGATCCGGCGGCGCGGGCGGTGACGGGTAGCGTTCCGCTAATGGCCCGGCGCACGGCGCGGTTGAAGCCAGGCTTCGGCTGCGTTCTGGATCCGGTGCGGCGTTAGAGTGGGGTGATAGCTTGATTTACTTCCGTTCGTGTCGAGCGAAGTCGAGACACGTCTGCCCCAAGCCAGCGTCCCTCGACTTGCCGTAGGCAAGTTCATCCTGAGCGCCTGCCTTGGCAGGCAGTCGAAGGGCTCGGGACGAACGGGCCAGTCTACATCTTGCGTTAGGCGGTCGCTGGCATCAAGCCGCCAGCGCCTCATAGGCTTCCCTCGCCGATGCGCCATCGCCGAATAGGCGGGTGAGAAGCATCAGCCGCTTCATCCCATGCCCGACAATCAGTTCGTCAGTCACGCCCATGCCGCCATGAAATTGCACGCATTCCTCGGCCAGCCGCATGGCGGCCTCCGCGAAGAAAGCCTTGGCCGCCATGGCCGATCGCCGCCAGGACTGGCGCTGCGCCTGCGGCGTCAGAACCGCACGTAGCAGGGTGGAGCGGGCTTGTTCCATCGCGATATAGAGGCGTGCCATGCGGTGCTGCAGTACCTGAAAACTGCCGATGGGCACGCCGAACTGCCGCCGGGTCTTGAGATAGTCCAGCGTTTCATCGAACAGGCGGCCCATGATACCCAGCATTTCGGCGCAGGCCGCGATGCTGGTAAGGGCGATGCCGTCGCTCCACGCTTCGGCGCCGCCGTCCAGATGATCGGCAGGCTCGACCGCAACGCCGTCGAAATGCAATTCGCTGGCAATCGAGCCGTCGACGACGCGATAGTCCCGCCGCGACAGCCCCGGCCGGTCCGCCGGTATCAGGAACAAGGACATCGCATTTCCCTGCCCGACGGTCACGATGAAGGCATCGGCAGCGGCGGCGTTGAGGACGAACGTCTTCGCGCCCGTCAATGTCCCGGAACCGTTTCGATCCACATAGTGCAATCCGTCGCCCCCGTGCCCGAAGCGGCTGCCGGGCTCTGCATGCGCCAGCGCCAGTTGCAGGGTTCCGGCCGTAACGGCGGGCAGGTGCCGTGCGGCAAGGTTCGCCGGGCCGCATCGGGCCAGCAAGGCGGCGCTCATGACGATGTTGGTCAGCACCGGTTCGACCACCAGGCCGCGCCCAAGCGCCTCCATGACGGCCATGAGGTCCGCGAGCGAGCCGCCATAGCCGCCGGCATTTTCGGGGATGGGCAGGCCGGTCACGCCCAACTCGGCAAGCGCGCGCCAGTTCTCCATGGAAAAGCCAACCGGCTCCGCGAGGTAGCTTCGGCGCTTTTCCAGATCATAGCGATCCTGAACAAAACGCCGGATGCTGTCGCTCAGCATCCTCTGTTCTTCGGTCCATTCAAAATTCATTGCGTCGCGCGCCTCATTCTGCTGCCCTGATATGCCATTGGGTGCGCCGCTATTCCGCTGACCAATGAGACAGGATATAGGACGCACGGGAGGGAGATGCCAAATGCTGGAGATGGAGGTGCTCGCCCGCTTGCGTATCGGGACGCCCGAAGACATCCGCCCGGCCGCAGTGCTCCTGCGAGAGACGGTGGACCGGCTTTGCGGCCTGCGAACCGCCGTCTGCCACAATATTTCCTCGTCGCAGCCCATGCGCGACGCCGATGGCGCTGCGCTTGCGTCAAGCGTGTTCGGCTTTGCCGAAGATAGCGAGGCGTGGTGGCTACATCCTCATCTCGCGCTGAGTTCTCCGCTGACGGCGGCCTGCCGTTTCGAGGCGGAGCCTTTCTGGTGCAACGCGCGGGGCATCCGGACCCGGCACCGCAATCCGGCGCTGGAGATGATCGATCTGTCGGATTTTGAGGCGCGGGCGCTTACGCGTTCGGCCATTGTCGTGCCCATTCACCTGCCGCTGGGTCAGGTCGCCGCCGCCAGCTTCCTTCCGCCAGATCCGGAGACGGATGATCTGTCGGTGCCGTTCGAACGCTTTTCCGACCTTCTGGCTATCTATGTCCGTCAGTTCGTCAGCAGCTATGTTCAGTTGACGCGCCAGGCCCGGCCGGGCGGCACTCGCCCCAGCCTGACGAAACGGGAAGTGGAATGCCTGCGATGGGCCGCGATGGGCAAGACCAATGAAGAGATCGCGACGATCATGACGCTGGCCCGAACGACGGTCCGCTTTCATATCCGCAACGCCTCGGAAAAGTTGAACGCGGTCAACCGGGACCAGACGGTGTTCAAGGCGACACAACTCGGTTATCTCGGCACCGTGCCCTGACCCTTGGGTCAGTGATCGGCGGGACGCCATGCTGATAGGCAACATGTCAGTGGAGAACCCTTGGCATGACGTCCCTTATTCCCATCGCGCCCGATATTTTCGTGGAAGGCTCGCTTTCGGACCCGGCCGGACCGCAATTGCTGGCTGGTCGCCATCGGGAAAGCGGCCGGCTGGTATTTCCCTGTCCCGCAACCGGCGCGGAGGCCGCCTATGAACCCTATGCGCTGGCGCGGCGGGGTACGCTCTGGTCGTTTACAATTCAGCGCTTCCGGCCGAAATCGCCGCCTTATGCCGGTCCGGAGGCATTCGAGCCCTATGCCGTGGGTTATGTCGAGCTGCCCGGCGAGATCATCGTGGAAAGCCGTCTCACCGGCTTCCCGTTCGATCGGTTGCGGATCGGCATGCCTGTCCGGCTGACGGCGCAGCTTCTGGATTTTGCATCGGGTGAGCAACGCATCGGTTTTGCCTTTACCGCCGACGGGAACGAGCAATGACAAAGGTCTTCATCATTGGCGCCGGGATCCATCCCTTTGGCCGTACGCCTGAACGATCGGGCCTGCAGCAGGGGGTCTATGCCGCGCGGCAGGCGCTGGCGGACGCAGGCGTTAGATGGCGCGACGTGCAATTTGCTTATGGCGGTTCGGACTCGGCCGGCAATGCCGATACGATGGTGAATGAGCTGGGCCTGACCGGACTGCCCTTCATCAACGTTTCCAATGGCTGCGCCACGGGCGGTTCGGCGCTGTTCGGGGCCTATAACGCCATCAAGTCCGGGCAGTTCGACCTCGGCATGGCGGTGGGCTTCGACAAGCATCCGCGTGGGGCCTTCGATCCCAAGCCCGCCGATTGGGGCCTGCCGGACTGGTATGGCGAAACCGGCCTGATGCTGACGACGCAATTCTTCGCGATGAAGATCCAGCGCTACATGGCGCAATATGGCATCAGCCGCATGAGCCTGGCGCGTGTGGCGGAAAAGGCGTTCAACAATGGCGCGCTGACGCCGCATGCCTGGCGGCGGGCGCCGGTGGATGCGCAAAGCATATTGGACGCGCAGATGGTGAGTGATCCGCTGACCAAATTCATGTTCTGCTCCCCTGCGGAAGGCGGCGTCTCGCTGATCCTGGCCAGCGAGAAACGCGCGCGCGAACTTGGGGGAGCAATGATTGAGCTGAAGGCCGTCGCCGTCCGCAGCAGGCCGCCCGGTTCCTTCGAGGTTTTTTCCCCCGCGCTGGACATTGAGCGGGGCGGTTCGCCCACCAGTATCGCTTCGCGCGCGGCCTTTGAGATGGCGGGCATCGGCCCCGAAGAGGTGCATGTCGCCCAGCTGCAAGACACCGAATCGGGTGCGGAGATCATGCATCTGGCGGAGAACGGCTTTTGCGCCGACGGGGATCAGGAGCGCTGGATTGCCGACGGCCGCACGCAGTTGACCGGGGCTCTGCCGGTCAACACCGATGGCGGATGTCTTGCCTGCGGCGAACCGATTGGCGCTTCGGGGCTGCGGCAGGTTTATGAGAATGTCATGCAGCTTGGCGGCCGGGCGGGTGATCGGCAGGTCAGCGGCGATCCACAGGTGGGGTATAGCCATGTCTATGGCGCGCCCGGCGATTCTGGCGGTGCCATATTGGCGCGGTGAGGGACCATTACAATGAACATGGACTTTTCCACCGCCGATGAGAAATTCCGGGCAGAGGTGCGGCAGTTTCTGGAGCGGGAACTGACGCCGGACCTTCGGCGCGGCGGGCGGCTAACCTCCGGCGTATTCGCGGAACAGGACATCGCCTTGCCATGGCAACGCAAGCTGCATGCACAGGGCTGGGCGGCTCCGCATTGGCCGGTATCGGCTGGCGGGCCGGGCTGGAGTCCGGTTCAGCGCTCTATCT
>CBHCMH010000013.1:0-14352 GCA_965974445.1 uncultured Rhizorhapis sp. | reverse complement strand
GCTGGACACCTCGGTTATGGCCCATCCGCTCATAGCCAATTCTCCAGGCAGCCGTTCTCCAAGCCATTGCTGCACCTTGCTGGTCGCCGCTTCGGGAGTCAGGGCGGCAATAATCACCGAGGTATCAACATAATATTTCAATAGCGGTCACCGTCGCGCATTTCGCGAACCGCCTCAGCCGCAGATTGGTTCTGCGGGGGCAGGCTATCGACAAGGCGCCTGAGCAATCCAACATCGACCTTCTTTTTGGCTTTATTCGGCGGCGTCAGCCGCGCCGCCAACTTTCCCCGGCGCAGAATATCCACCGTTTCCCCCGCTTCCGCCCGGTCAACCAGTTCACTCAAATGCGCTTTGGCGTCCGCCAGGTTCATGCCGTCCATAAACACCTCATGACCAACTAAATGACCATATATGCCTTGTAACCCTCAATCGCAAGAACATCATTCCTGAAGGCACATTTTGCCGGCCCCGACGCAACCGCTTCTCGCACAGCACCTCGGGCCAATTGACAATCCTATCCCTGGACCCGCCGAACTTTGACCATGTGGCGACGGGCGCCGAAGGTCGCAGCAAACTCATCCCTATTGACGCCCCCACCCCTCCCGTGCCACTTGATCACCGCGCCCCAAAGCCGGGCAAATGCGGGTGTAGCTCAATGGCAGAGCAGAAGCTTCCCAAGCTTACGACGGGGGTTCGATTCCCCTCACCCGCTCCAATTATGTCCGGCGTCAAAGACCTGCCAGTGACGAATTCCGCGCCGGCGATATCGCGGCCAATACCGTCTGAGTGGCGTCCAGCGGACGGTTTCAGCGAACAAACGGAGGCGATATGGCGGAGATGACACGGCTGGACTGGGCGGACGCCTTTGACCTGAACGGCCAGTTGACGGACGACGAACGGATGATCCGGGACATGGCGCAAGGCTTTGCGCAGGACCGTTTGCAGCCGCGCGTCATTGAAGCCTTCGCCAATGAGCATACCGATCCGGCCATCTTCACGGAAATGGGTGAGCAAGGCCTTCTCGGCGTCACCCTGCCCGAAGCCTATGGCGGCGCGAACGCGTCCTATGTCGCCTACGGTCTGGTGGCGCGGGAAATCGAGCGGGTGGATTCAGGCTACCGGTCCATGATGTCGGTGCAGTCCAGTCTCGTGATCTATCCCATCTTCGCCTATGGATCGGAGGAGCAGCGCCAGCGCTATTTGCCCAAGCTGACCTCTGGGGAATGGATCGGCTGTTTCGGGCTTACCGAACCCGACGCGGGATCGGACCCCGGCGGCATGCGCACGCGCGCGGAAAAGGTCGATGGCGGCTACCGGCTCAATGGCACCAAGACCTGGATTTCCAACGCGCCCATCGCCGATGTGTTCGTGGTCTGGGCCAAATCGGACGCGCATGGCGGCGCCATTCGCGGCTTCGTGCTGGAAAAGGGCACGCCCGGCCTCTCCGCGCCGAAAATCGGCGGCAAGATTTCCTTGCGGGCGTCGATCACCGGCATGATCACCATGGACGATGTCGTCGTCCCCGAAAGCGCGCTGCTGCCCAATGTCGAGGGGCTGAAGGGCCCGTTCGGCTGCCTCAGCCGGGCTCGCTACGGCATTGGCTGGGGCGTCATGGGCGCGGCCGAATTCTGCTATATGGCGGCGCGGCAATATGGCCTGGACCGCAAACAGTTCAACCGCCCGCTGGCCGCGACCCAGTTGTACCAGAAGAAGCTGGCTGACATGCTCACCGAGATCACCCTTGGGCTGCAGGCGTGCCTGCGCGTCGGCCGCCTGATGGACGAGGGCCGCTTCGCCCCGGAAATGATCTCGATCATCAAGCGGAACAATTGCGGCAAGGCGCTCGACATCGCCCGGCAGGCGCGCGACATGCACGGCGGGAACGGCATTTCGGAAGAATTCCAGGTCATCCGCCACATGGTGAACCTGGAAACGGTGAACACCTATGAAGGGACGCACGACGTCCACGCCCTCATCATCGGGCGCGCCATCACCGGACTGGCCGCGTTCTGATGGAGGGACCACCGCTCAGCGGCCTGAAAGTGATCGAGCTTGCCCGTATCCTTGCCGGGCCCTGGGCGGGGCAGATCCTCTCCGATCTTGGCGCTGAAGTCATAAAGGTGGAAAGCCCGTCAGGAGACGATACCCGGAGCTGGGGACCGCCCTTCGTGGAAAATGCCGACGGCAGCCGGGACGCGGCCTATTTTCACGCCGCGAACCGGGGCAAAAGCTCCGTGCCGATCGACTTCACGACAGCGGAGGGACAGGCAGAGGTCCGTCGGCTGGTCGCCGACGCCGATGTCGTCATCGAGAATTTCAAGGTTGGCGGCCTTGCCAAATATGGCCTCGACTATCAGAGCCTTTCCGCAGTGAACCCAAGGCTGGTCTATTGCTCGATCACCGGCTTTGGCCAGGATGGCCCCTATGCCCCGCGCGCGGGTTATGACTTCATCATTCAGGGCATGAGCGGCATCATGGACCTGACCGGGGAACCCGACGGCCCGCCCGAGAAAATCGGTGTCGCCTATGCGGACATATTGACCGGCCTCTATGCGGTCATCGGCATACAGGCTGCATTGGCGCAACGCGAGCGGACAGGCCGCGGGCAACATGTGGACCTGGCGCTTTTCGACGTGATGGTCGGCACCCTGGCGAACCAGGCGATGAACTATCTGGTATCAGGCGTCTCCCCCCGCCGCCTGGGCAACGCCCATCCCAATATCGCGCCCTATGAAGCCTTTCCCACAAAGGATAGCTGGATCATTGTCGCGGTCGGCAATGACCAGCAATTCCGGCGCTTCAGCAGCATAATCGGGCTGAATGAGGACCCGCGCTTCGCCACGAACGCCCAGCGGGTTGCCGACCGGCACGCCCTCAGCCCGCTTGTCGCGGCGGCCACGCAGCTATGGGAGCGCGACCGGCTGCTGGAACGGCTGACCGAGGAGGGCGTACCGGCAGGACCGATCAACAGCGTGGCGGAAGCCTTCGCCGATCCCCAGATCCGGCATCGCGAAATGCAATTGTCGCTGGAACGGGACGCACAGCCCCCGGTCCCGGGCGTGCGTTTGCCGATCCGGTTTTCCGGCGCCACGCTCGACATGTCCCGCCCCGCACCCACGTTGCCTCGCCTTGGGCCGGGCGGTCATGAAGACTGATTTCGGCAACGAAGCGGCCGTTTACTCCCCTCCCGCTTGCGGGAGGGGCTGGGGGAGGGCCTGTTAGGATAGCGCGGTGACATGCCCTCCCCTAACCCCTCCCGCAAGCGGGAGGGGAATGGCATCTTCCCACCCCAATCGGCCTCAGGCCGCCTGTTCCTCCGGCAAAGGAATAAACTCTTCATTATCCAGATCGGGCAGCTTCATCCGGCCCGCGCGCCAGTCCGCCTTCGCTTGCTCCAGCCGCTCCTGCGATGACGACACGAAGTTCCAGAATAGATAGCGCTCGCCGACCGGCTCGCCGCCCAGTAGCATGACCGTGCTGGGTTCCCGCGCAATTACCTGGGAAGCGGCGGGCGTCAGGACGAGCATCTGACCGGCGGCATAGGTCGCGCCGTCCATCTCGACACATCCCGCAGCGATATAGAGTGCGCGTTCGCTGAAGCCCGGCGGAATTTCCGCCGGCGCGCCGGCTTGCATGTCCAGATGGACATAGAATAGCGGCGAATGCGTGCGCGCCGCTGCGGTCAGGCCATAAGCGCTGCCCGCGATCAGCCGCCCTTCGACACCCGCCTCCTGCCATTGCGGAAGGTCCGCGCCGTCATGATGCGAAAAGCTGGGGTCGGTCTCCTCATCTTCCGTCGGCAGAGCAACCCACGCCTGGATGCCGTGCAGCCGGTCGCCCTGCATGCGCGCCTTTTCGAACCGTTCGCTGTGCGTGATGCCGCGCCCGGCCGTCATCCAGTTGACTTCGGCGGGGCGCACGGCAATCTCGGAGCCGACACTGTCTCGGTGCATCATCTCCCCGTCGAAGAGGTAGGTCACGGTCGAAAGGCCGATATGCGGATGCGGGCGCACATCGATGTCGCGCGGAACGCCAGGGGCGAGATCCACTGGCCCCATATGATCGAAAAACACGAACGGCCCGACCATCCGCTTCTTTGCAAAGGGGAGCACTCGTCCCACTTCGAGTCCTCCACCCAGACTTCGCCGCCGCTGCTCTATCGCCAGTTCGATCATGTGCACCTCCACCTGCTCAAAAGCCCCCCTTATAGGCCGACTGATAGCAGATTTCGCTGAACTGACCGATAGGGGGAGGATTAACGTCCACAAAGACCCAAAGCCCGCCGCCTACATCTCGCGGGCAAAGGCCATCAATCCGCGAAAATATGGCCGCCGAATGCGCGCGTGTGCCGCTCGATATCGCCATACAGCTTCTCGATGGCCATCAAGCGCCGGTAATGGTGGCTGATGGCATATTCATCGGTCAGACCGTAGCCGCCATGCACCTGAATGCCGTTGCGCGACACCAGTTGAGCCGCCTCGCCGATCACGATCTGCGCCGCCGACAGGGCCGCGCTGCGCGTCGCGGCATCCTCCTGGCTGTTGGCGATGGCGTGGTAGAGCATCGACCGCGCCTGATGGGCGGCGACGAACATGTCCGCCAACAGATGCTGGATCGCCTGAAACGAACCGATGGCCGTCCCGAACTGCTTGCGTTCGGCGGTATAGTCTCCGCAAATCTTCAGGCAGGCTTCCATCGATCCGACCGCCTGCGCCAGCATGGCGACGCTCGCCCGATGGATCGCTTCGGCAAGCAGCGCCGCGCCGCTGTTTCCGCCGGTAATCAGGGCGTCGGAACCCACCGCTACATTGGTCAGGCGAATGTCCGCAGCCTTAGTGCCATCGACAAGCGCATAGCCGTCAATCACAACGCCGGAAGCATCGCGGTCAACAAGGAACAGCGACGTGCCATCTTCCCCTTCGATCGCCGCCGACACGATCAACTTGTCCGCCGAGGGTGCATCGAGCGCTATCAGCTTGACGCCTGAAAGGACAAATCCATCGGCCGAGCGCGCCGCCGTCGTCGTAACGGCGTCCGTCCGCAGCATGTCTCCGTCCGGCTCCCGATGCGCCAAAGCAACAAGCAACCGGCCTTCCGCAATGGCGGATAGGATCGGCAAAGCCTGCTCCTCGGCCGCGCCCCTGGCGATGATATGCCCGCAAAGCACCGCGCTGCTGACATAAGGTTCGCTCGCCAGCGCCTTGCCCAGCTCCACATTGAGCAGGGCGATGTCCTCCAGCCTGCCGTCGAGGCCGCCCGCCGCCTCCGGCATCGGCAGCGCGAGCCAGCCCATCTCGGCAAATTGCGCCCAGCGCGCCCGGTCGAACCCGTCAGGGCTGGCCCGCTGCTCACGCCAATATTCGACACAGGCACGCTCGCCCAGCAAACGCTCGGCGCTGTCGAGCAGCATTGTCTGGATGTCGGACTTTTCGAAATCCATCAATCTTCCATTCCGTCAGCGGCCAAAGGCCAGTTTTGCAAGGATGTTCTTCTGCACCTGCTTGGTGCCGCCATAAATGGTCGCCGCGCGGGTGATGAGCGCGACCGTGGTCCGCCCCGCCACATAGTCCGACCAGATTTCGCTGGCCGGGGGCGCAACCGGAGACGGCTCGAAATAACGCAGCGATTTGGCGCCCAACGCATCGACCTGCAGCAGCGTAATCTCCTGCTGCAATTCCGATCCCCGTATTTTCAGCACGGACGCGGCGGCCGCTTCGGGAAATGGCGTCTCCTCATGCGCCAGCACGCGGAGCACGGACCATTCCAATGCCAGCAGATCGGCTTCCACCTTGGCGAAGCGCGCCCTGAATGCTGGCAGGTCGGCGATGCGCACGCCATCGACGCTTTCCCCGCGCGCTATATCCTTCGCCCGCGCCAGTTCGCGCTTGCTCCAATAGATGAAGGAACTGGTGGTCCGCTCATGCTCCAGCAGAAATTTGGCATAGGTCCACCCCATGCCCGGCTCGCCGATAAGCTGGTCGGCGGGCACCTCGACATTCTCCAGGAACACCTCGCACAGATGCGCCTCGCCGTTGATCTGCGGGATCTGGCGGACAGTGATGCCGGGCGTATCCATCTTGACGATGAGGAAGGAAATGCCGCGCTGGGGCTTTACCGTCTTGTCGGTGCGGACCAGAAAAAATGCCCATTCGGCATGCGCAGCGCCGCTGGTCCAGATCTTCTGGCCGTTGACGATATATGTGTCGCCCTGAAGCTCCGCAGAGGTGCGCAGGCTGGCGAGGTCGGACCCCGACCCCGGCTCTGAAAAGCCCTGCGCCCAGTTATAATGTCCCTCGCGGATCGCGGGCAGGAACTTGTCCTGCAGATATTGCGACCCGAAGGTATAGAGCACCGGCCCCAGCATATGCGTGCCGCCCCAATCGAACTCCGGCGCGTCGGCGGCATAAAGTTCCTCGTTGAACACGAAAAGCTGCTGCGGCGTCCAGCCGCACCCGCCATATTCGACCGGCCAGTGCGGCACCGACCGGCCATGCGCGTGCAATATCCGCATCCATTCCTGCTGGTCTTCTACCGTCGCGTTGTTGAGGACCTTGGTGCGCTGCCGCTCTTGCATCTCCGGTGGCAGGACATCCGTAATGAAAGCGCGAATGTCCTCGCGAAACTGTTTCAACTCCGGGTCATATTGCAGGCGCATGGCAGGTCTCTTCCATCAATAGCTGACACGATAGGCAGATTGCGTCCCTTTCGCGAGTGGCGAGGCGGTTCGCCCGCCATCCCATCATCCATGCGATGAAGGGCCGCCGGCCATCTCGCGCACATCCCAAGAGGCATTTCACCATATATACAATGATCCGGGCCAGCGGTTGCCAGCCCGCCGTTCCCCTGCAAACCTGATCGCCGCCCAAGGTTTTTGCAGCAGCCGGGGGCAAGAGAGAGGCACATCGCGATTATGCAGTCCTGGTACAATTCGCTCGACCACAGCATGCCCGAACTCATTCGCCGGGCAGCGGCCGATTATGGCGATGACCTTTTCCTGATCGAGCAAAAGGGGGAGGCGCTGAGTTTCCGGCAATTGGAACAGCGCGTCGAGCATGCGGCGCGCGCGCTTCTCAGCCTTGGCATCGAGCATGGGGACCGGGTGGCGATCTGGGCGCCCAATAGCGGCGCGTGGATCATTGCGGCCTGCGCCATTGAGATGATCGGCGCAATGCTGGTGCCGATCAACACCCGGTTCCGGGGTGCGGAAGCAGGCTATATTCTGGATAAGTCCGGCGCGAAACTGCTCTTCACCGTCGCCAACTTCCTGGGCAATGATTATGTCGGGATGCTGCAGGATGCCCTGGGCGGAGCCACGGTTAATGGCCCGGTGGCCGGTCTTCCCGATCTGGGCAACATCGTGCTGCTGGAAGGCGATCAGACCCGCGCCAGCGCCACATCATGGACCGGACTTCTGGCCAACCCGGCGCCGCTCGACCAGTTGAAGGAGCGGGAACGGCGCGTCGAACCCGGCACGACCTGCGATATTCTCTTCACCAGCGGGACCACCGGAAAACCCAAGGGCGCCATGCATTCGCATGGACAGTCGCTCTGGATGGCCGGGATATGGAACCAGTCCAACGGATTGCAGCGCGGCGACCGGGCCTTGATCGTCAATCCATTCTTCCATTCCTTCGGCTATCGCGCCGGATGGGTTTCCGCGCTGCTCGCCGGCATGTCCGTCTACCCCATGGCGACCTTCGATGTAGAATCCGTGCTCCAGCAGATCGAGGCGAACCGCATCTCGGTCCTCATGGGTCCGCCGACATTATTCACGTCCCTATTGGATCACCCGGACCGCCAGAAATATGACCTGTCCAGCCTTCGCGTCGGCCATACCGGCTCGTCCAACGTCCCGGTGGAACTGATCCACAGGGCGCGGGACGAACTCGCCTTCGACATTTTCCTGACGAGCTACGGTCTTACCGAAGCGACCGCTTTGGTGAGCGTCTGCTACCCGACCGACAGCGCCGAAACGATCGCGCGAACCGTGGGGTATGCCTTGCCGGGGACCGAGCTGCGGATCGCCGGCCCGAACGGCCAGGCTCAACCGCAGGGCGAAAGCGGCGAACTGCTCGTGCGCGGACCCAATGTGATGCAGGGCTATTTCGAGGATCCCGAGGCGACGGCGCAGGCGATCGACGCGAAGGGCTGGCTGCACACCGGCGACGTGGGGATGATCGGCGCCGACGGAACGCTGCGTATTCTCGACCGCTTGAAGGACGTGGTGATTGTCGGCGGGTTCAACGCCTATCCCGCTGAAATCGAGCATGTGCTGATCACGCACCCGGCCATCGCCGAAGCGGCCATCATCGCCATACCGGACGAACGGATGGGCGAAGTGTGCGGGGCCTGCGTCGTGCTGCGGGAGGGAGCGACGCTGACGCTGCCCGAGCTTATCGAATGGTCGCGCGAGCGCCTCGCCAATTTCAAGGTGCCGCGTCATCTCTTCATCCGCGACAACTTTCCAAAGACGCCTCTGGGGAAGGTCCAGAAGTTCCTTCTGAAACAACAGGTCATGGAAGGAGCGCCGCAATGAAGGAGAATGCAGGCGCATTGACGAAGGGTGTACCCCGCCAGCCGGATCGCGAAGGTGCGCTGCTGGCCGTCGTCAGGGAGTGGAAGCGTTCATGGCGGCAGGGCATTGCCTCACTATTGGGAGGCGCCGTTGCCTTTTCGGTGTGGGCAGCGGTATCCAGCTTGTTCATCCAGCCGTTGCAGGATGCGTTCGGCTGGTCGCGCGGCGATATCTCCCTCGCCTTTGGCGCCGGCTTGATTTCGGCATTTGCCGCACCGATCATCGGCCGCATGGTGGACCGGCTCGGCGTCAGGCCGGTGCTGATCGCCGGGCTGGTGCTGACGGCGCTATGTTACGTTCTGCTGGCGCTGATGAGCGGCTCGCTCGTCTATTATTATGCCGTCTATTTCGCCTTCACGATATTCGGCATGTGCACCACGGGCATCACCTATACCAGGGTGATCAGCGGCGCCTTTCACGATACGCGGGGGTCAGCCCTTGCCATAGTCCGGTCGGGGCTGGCCCTGTCCGGCGCGCTCCTGCCCATTTTGCTCTTCGCGGCCATGACGCGCTGGGGCTTCGCTGGGGGCTTTCTTACACTCGCGGCGCTGATCCTGCTGGTTTCCCTGCCGCTTGCCTGGTTCTGGATCCCGTCGCGCCACAAGGAAGTCCGCCACCCCAAAGCGACGCATACGGGGCTGTCGGATGGCTGGTCGATCTTGCTGCGCAAACCCAAAGTGCTGCTGATCTGTCTCGCCTCGGCCCTGAATTACGCCCCGGTCATCGCTATCATGACGCAATTGATGCCGCTCGCCCAGTCGAAGGGCATGACAGACGAAATGGCTGTGGGCGCTGTCAGTTTCCTCGGCGTCGCGGCGGTCGGGGGGGCGCTGCTCAGCGGCTTTCTCGTCGATCGTTTCTGGGCGCCGATGATCGCCTTCATTCTCAACATCACGCCAGCGATTGGCTGCCTCCTGCTCCTGCCCGACACCGTCGCGCCGTGGATGCTCTACGGCTCGGTGCTGATGATTGGCCTCGGCCAGGGCGCGGAAATCGATATCGTCGCCTATATGATTGCCCGCTATTTCGGCCTGCGCAGCTACGCCACCATATACGGCCTCAGCGTTCTTGCCATCGCACTGTCGGTCGCGGTCGCCGCCTCGGCCATTGGCCAGGCCTATGACCTGTTCGGCAGCTATAATATCCCGCTCATGTGCGCGGCGGCCAGTTTTGCGTTGGCGGCGGTCAGCTACCTGCTGATGGGACGCTATCCCAGGCACGATCCCGACGGTCCGGAGGCGGCCTGACCATCGCCTAAGCCGGATTTTCCACCGGGCACAGATGGGGCACCCCCTTGGTGCTGATCCGGTAAAGCAACCGCCGCTTGCCGTCCTCGTTCGAATATTCGATGGGCGAGGCGCAGTGGACCGTGCTGAAATTGTCCCACAGCACGATGTCCTCCGGCATGACCTTGTAATCTGCGCGGAAGGCCGACCGGACGACATGCTCGCGCAGCATCCGGATCAATGCGAAAGCTTCGTCCTCGTCCATTCCCTCAATGCCGCAGGCCGTTCCAGAGGTGAAGATGCCCTTCCGGCCGGTGACCGGATGCTTCATGATGAGCGGGTGTCGCTGGCGGGGCATATTGCTTGCGGGCCGGTTGGGATCGGGCAACGTTTCACCCTCGATCCAGGGCGCCTTGCCAAGCTCGTGAACCGCTATCAGCCCGTCAAGCCGCGCCTTCATTTCCTGCGGCAAAGCTTCATAGGCAGCCGCCGTGCTGGCGAAATGCGTGATGCCGCCTTCATCCGGCGCTTCCTTGCCATAGAGCATCGTTACCGCCGCCGGTTCCTCTTCATAGCTGCTGTCCGAATGCCAATGGACGGCACCGTCGCGCATGGATGCTGGCGTCGCCGGATCATTATTGATGCGGATTATCGTGGGAAAGGCGTCGTCGCGATGCTGGGCAAGGAAGAATTCCAGCGGACGCCCCCAGAAATGCCCGAATTTGACATAGTCGGCATCCGAAAGATGCTGATCCCTGACCACGACCACGCCGCGCCCGTGCAGCAAGGCGACAAGAAAGCGCATGACATCTTCGTTCATGTCGCGGGACAGATCGAGGCCGGTCACGACAGACCCGATCACATCGGCCAGCGGCGTGACGGAACAGGCCAAAGCCACCACTCAGCCCGCGCCTTTCCGCAACTTTTCCTGCAGTGCGATCACCGTGTCCATTTCATCAAGGCCGCTTTTGGGAATGTCAAAGCGGCTGACATCGTCGATCTGCGGAATGTGCGCGGCGATGTCCTCCACGCTGGGTGCGATGCCGCCGGGACAATACCACCCTTCCGTCAGCCCGGCGAAGATGCGGGAATATTTGCCGCCCAGCACAGAATACATATTCTGCGACGTGGCGCATTCCCGGCTCGCCATGTAGCAGGCCATGGCCGCGACAAAGCCTGGGTCCATGCCATCCCTGTAATGCGCCGAGCGCGCGCCCGCCGCGATCAGGAAATCCTTGTCCGGCCGCGTCTCGATTGGCCCGCCTCCGAGCCGCCCGCCCATTGCGTTGGGGAACAGGCAGTTGACGGCAATGCCCTCCGGCGCTTCCTGAGCGATCACGTTCATGAGGCCGATCATCGCCGTCTTGGCCGACCCGTAATTGCTGCGAATGGGATTACCGAAAATGCCGGATTGCGAACTGACCAGGACAATGCGGCCATAGCCTTGGCGAACCATCTCGCGATAGGCGGGCTGCGTGACGAAGAACGTCCCCTTCACATGCACCGCATAGACCGCTTCGATGTCCTCGGCGGTCAGTTCGCCAAAGCGGCCGTTGCGCTGATTGCCCGCATTGCTGATGACGATGTCGATCCGGCCGAAGTGGTCAAGCGCGGCCTGGATGATCGCCTGCCCGCCCGCTTCGCTCGCCACGGTGTCGTAATTGGCGACAGCCTTCCCGCCCGCAGCGCGGATCTCATCGACGACCCGGTCCGCATATTCGCTCGATCCGCCCTCGCCCGTGGTGCTGCCGCCAAGGTCGTTGACGACAACCGCCGCGCCGCGCGCCGCCAGTTCCTTGCAAAAGGCGCTCCCCAGCCCGCCGCCCGCCCCGGTTACGACCGCGACTTGTCCCGCAAAATCTATCCTGTTCATGACTGTTTCCTCGCCGTCCTTCTACCCTATCGCCATCAGGAAGCATGTGACCCCCAAAAAACGGCGCGGCGCCTGCACTGTTCGACCATATGATGCTTATCGCAACAGATCGAACGTCCCGTGATCAATGGCCGCCATACCGAACCGCGCGGTATTGGCGGTGTTGATCTCCTCGCGCTGGAAATGACCTTCGTTGATCATGAAGATGAACAGGCCATACGCAATTTCGCAGCGATAATCATACCAGGCCTCTTCGAAACCCGGCACGCCATCGACACCTGCCTCCTGCAATTTGCGCAGATAGCGCGCCAGCAGGGGCTTCTCCCATTTGCGCCTGTCCTCGATATCCAGCGCGGCGACCATCTGATAGGCGAAATCCTTCACCCAGGGCGCCCGGCGCGGCTGCGCGTCGAAGAAGCCGGCCCCGCCGTCGGCCGTCAGGTACAGATTGCCCAAATGCGCATCGCCGTGAGACAGCGTCGTCACATGCGTATCCAGGCGCTTGGCGAGCTGATCGAGGGCCGCCCGCATCCTGTCCCTGTCATGCAGGGATCTGGGAAGACCGGCGCAGCGCGGGAGGCGCATAAATTCATTCCAGAGCGCGGGTTGCAGATAGCGGTCGATATATTCCGCCGCCTCATGCTCATAGGAATGGATGACCCAATCCAGCCTGCCACCCGGATTTAGCTCGTCGCTTCTCCACCACCGCGCCGCCAGAGCCGCCAGCGCATCGACAACGGCGACCTGATCCCGCCAATCGAGCGGCGACAACGCGTTGAGCCAGAGTATGCCGCGCCGGTCTAGATCCTCCAGCACCACGACCGAACGGCCAGTGTTGGCATCCTGCCCTGCACAATAGCATTTGGGCGTATCGAACGGCACATGTGGGGCGATGTCGCGATAATAGCGCATCTCGGTTTCATGCATGCCCAGAAACAGGTGCGAATGGTCCGCAAAACCGCCTTTCACGATCATCGTCGATGGCAAGGCCGCCTCTTCGCGATATTCCAGCGCCACCCGGACCTTTGTACAGGTCCCCGGCATGACCTGGACAATATCGGCTCTTGCCACCTCAACCTGCAATGCCAAGCAGAACCATTCCCTGGTGAGACCTTCCACCCCTTCCGGAATGGCAATGCTTGGCGCAGCGGCTTCCTTCATTAGGACGAGCGCTCGAGGATGGCGGCGATGCCCTGCCCCAAGCCAATGCACATGGTGACAAGCGCATAGCGCCCGCCGGTGCGTTGCAGCTGCCGCGACGCCGTCAGCGCCAGCCGCGCGCCCGACATGCCGAGCGGATGACCGATGGCGATTGCCCCGCCATTGGGATTGATCCGGCTGTCGTCCTGATCGAGGCCGAGCAGCTTCAAACAGCCCAGAACCTGGCTGGCAAAAGCTTCATTGAATTCCAGCACGTCCATGTCCGCCAGGGTAAGCCCCGCCCGCTCCAGCGTCTTCTTGCTCGCGGGGACCGGCCCCAGCCCCATCGTCCGGGGTTCAACACCGGCGACCGCGACGGAGACGATGCGCGTCATCGGCTTGGCTCCGACGCGTTCGCCCGCAGCCCGAGTTCCGACGATCAGGGCCGCCGCGCCATCATTGACGCCCGATGCGTTGCCCGCAGTCACGACGCCGCCTTCGAACAATGTGCCCAGCTTCGCCAGCCCCTCCATCGTGGTGCTACCCCGGGGGTGCTCATCCGCATCGACGATGGTCTGCTGCCCCCTGCGACCAGCGATGGTCACAGGGAGCAGCTCGCCTTCGTAAAATCCGCTCTCCAGCGCCCGAGCATATTTTTGTTGCGACCCGATGGCAAAACGATCGGATTCTTCACGGCCGATGTCGAGATCGGCCGCAACATTGTCGGCCGTCTGGGGCATGGAGTCCCGGCCGAAATTGCGGTGAACGACGGGATTGGGAAAGCGTTCCCCCAATGCTTCGAAAACCTGTGTCTTGCGGGCAAAGGCGGTTTCGGCCTTCGCCATGACGAAAGGCGCGCGCGACATGCTTTCCACGCCGCCGGCGATGAAGAGATCGCCCTGTCCGACATGGGCCGCGCGCGCGGCGTCGGCGATGGCGGCAAGCCCGCTGCCGCACAGCCGGTTCACCGTCTGCGCGGCGACCGACACCGGCAACCCCGCGACCAGCGAGGCGTGCCGCGCGACGTTGCGCGCGTCTTCCCCAGCCTGGCTTGTGCAGCCTATAACCACGTCCTCAATCGCGTCCGCTGCAAAGGGGGAACGCTGAACCACCTCCGCAAGGCACCGGGCGAGCAGGTCATCCGGCCGCACTGGCGAGAGAGCGCCACCATAGCGTCCGATGGGCGTGCGAACGCCATCATAGATATAGGCGTCGAGCCCGGCCGAACTGTCCATCGTCATTGCTTCACCCTCAAAATCCACTGTTCTTAATCACTGCCTCATCAGGACAGCGTCACCAGCCCGCCAGCATCGGCGAGCATGTCGATATGATGATCGGCATCGCCGAACAGTGCGTCGATAGCCGTCAGCCGTTTGAACGCATGCCCGACCCTATATTCAGCCGTGATGCCGATCGCGCCATGCAGTTGCACCGCCTGCTGCCCGATAAAGCGGCCCGAGCGGCCAATCTGCACCTTTGCAGCGGCGATGTTGCGGCGGCGCTCGAACGACGCCGCCGTCGCGGACATGACCGGCGCG
>CBHCMH010000012.1:0-15432 GCA_965974445.1 uncultured Rhizorhapis sp. | reverse complement strand
ATCCGCCGCTGACGTGATGGCATTCAATGATTTCGCGAACGTTCCGGGCACGCTGGAGAAAGCGTTCAAAATCAGCCATGCGATGGTCCTGCAGTGTCACTTCGGTGAAGACCATCAGATAGTCGCGGAGCTTTTCGAGCGCGACCCGGGCGCCATAGGATTTGATATAGCCCAACTCCTCGAGTCTTTTCAGCCGGTTGAGGCAGGGGCTGGCCGAAAGACCGATCGCTTCGGCCAATCCGACATTGGTTATGCGGCCTTGTTCCTGAAGACAGGACAGTATCTTGAAATCGAGCCGGTCAAGTTTTTCCACTTCGTTTCCCTCACGCCCATCGACCGCCTCGCGAACCTGCTTTCCCATTGGCGTGCATGGAACAGTCTATGTCCGTCTCCACCAAATTTTATGCTGCGGAGCGCGCCAAACGTGTGGAAAAATAGCGACGCTCGGTTCATCAAGCGCAGATTTTATGCCAATCTGATAGTTTAATAGCCTCTTTCATATGGGCAAGGTCGCCCGCCTTGTGGGCAGATCCAATATCGGCTCCCCGGTGCACCGATCAGGCCTTGGCCGCCGAAGGGAGGGCGCAGCGCCCGGACATGGGATCGCTGAAATATTTGGAGGGCCAGTAACAACCGCCATGAAAATCGACCGCATCGACCTCAAGATTCTGCGCAAGCTGCAAGCGGACGGCCGTACCAGCAATGTGCAACTTGCCGAGGCGGTCGGCTTGTCGGCCAGTCCCTGCCTGGCGCGCGTGAAGCGGCTGGAGTCGGCGGGTGTCATCATTGGCTATGAGGCGCAGTTCGATCTGGCGAAACTTGGCAGTTTCGTTACCGCCTACGTCCAGATCACCCTCAAGAACCACAGGCGCGCCGAGGCGCAAAGGTTCGAAAAGGCCGCTGCCCGCATTCGCGAAGTCGTTGAATTTCACATGGTCAACGGCAAGTTCGATTATCTGATGAAGATTGTCGCGATCGGTTATGACGGGCCAGCCCGCATCCTGGAGGATTTGTGGCAGGCTGACCTCGGGATTCAGAGCTATTCGATCTTCATCGTGTCCGGAACGCCGATCCGCAACCGGCCGCTGCCGATCGACGGCTGACCTTCGGTTCGGGCTCTCCGGGACAGGACAAGATTCTTCACCATATGGCGATGTCGGCAATATTCCCTGTGACTCTCAACCTAGCATTGGCTTCGTTGGAAAACGCAAACAAGGTACAGGCCCATGTTCAGACCCAAATATATCAGTTTCGACTGCTACGGTACCATGATCAACTACATCATGGGGCCGACCGCGCGTGAGATATTCGCGGACCGCGTCGATGCTTCGCAGATGAATGCCTTCCTCGAGTCCTTCCGCGGCTATCGACTGGATGAATGTCTGGGCGCGTGGAAGCCCTTGTACGATGTCGTTGCCAATTCGATCGAACGGACCTGCCGCAAGCATGGCGTCCCGTTCGAGACGCGCGAAATTCAGGCGATCTATGATGCCATACCGACCTGGCAACCCCATCCCGATGTGCCTGGCCCCCTGGGTCGGGTTGCGGAGAAATATCCGCTCGTCATCCTGTCCAACAGCATGGTGGACCTGATCCCGCACAGCGCGCGCAATATCGGCGTGCCTTTCCATGCTGTACTGACGGCGGAAGAAGCGGGTGCCTACAAGCCACTGATGCGGCCGTTCGAATATATGTTCGATCGCCTGGGCTGTGGCCCCGAAGACATGATGCACGTGTCGTCCAGCCCGCGCTATGACCTGATGGTCGCCCATGATCTGGGCTTTGGGTCCAAGGTTTTCGTGGATCGCAAGCATGAGCCGGCAACCGACCGTTATGGCTTCATTCAAATCAAGGATTTCAACGAGCTCCCCGGCCTGCTCGGTCTTTGAGAAGACAAGGCGGCCGGCGACCCCCGCCGCCTTGCTTTTTCCGAACCGTTTGGACATGCTCCATACATGGAAAAGTCGATGAAAGTGGACGCAATCGACCTCCGGATCATGGCCGAGCTGGAAAGGAACGGCCGCATCACCAATTCGCTTCTGGCGGAAAAAGTCGGCCTGTCGCAAAGTCCCTGCCTGACGCGCGTCGAACGGCTGGAACAGGCCGGCTACATTACCGGCTACCGGGCGCGCGTTGATGTTGGGGCGATCGCCGAACTGGTAACGGTCTTTGCTGAAATTACCCTCCAGGACCGGCGCATGGCAACGGTATCGCGCTTCGAGCAGCGGCTGAAAACCATCGATGAGCTATGTGAATGCGCGCGGGTCAGCGGTGACTGCGACTATATCCTCAAATTCGTGGCACGTTCGGTAGCGCATTATTGCGAGATAATCAGGACGATTGTCGAGGAAAGCGGCCTGGTCGATCGATATTTCACCTATTTCGTGGTCCGCAGTTTCGATCTGGGTGAGCGAAGCTTTCTTGATCTGCTTGACCCGGCGAATTGAGTTCAAACTGAAAAGATGCTCCGGCTGCTGCCGATCACCAGCCGATCCCATAAGCAATCCGGATGAATTCAGTACATTTCACGGAATGGCGCGAGCGATAAGTCAGGAAAAGCCGACCGCTTGAACCGATGCGCGGAAGGGCAGGAATGCCGCTCGTCTCGTTGAAAATCATAGGTAGAACAATGCTGGTTGATCCTCTTCTCACGACCCGACCGCCGCAGCTTGCGGCGCAGGATGCGGAATCGCTTGCCCGGCGCGTCTATGGGCTGGAACTGCGGGCGCACGAGTTTTCCTGCGAGCGCGACCGCAATTTCAGAATGGATGCGGCCGATGGCAGCCAGTTTCTTCTGAAAATTTTCAATCCGGCCGAAGCTCGCGACATCGCCAATCTCCAGACCTGCATTCTCAATCATCTCCGGCAACATGCCCCCGCGCTTCCGGCGCCGTATCCGCTGGCGGCGCTTGATGGTGCGTATGAAACGCCGATCACGCTTGAAGACGGGCGGGAATCGCTTCTGCGCATGTTGACCTTCCTGCCTGGAATGCCGCTCGGCCAGTCCAGGCGGACAACGGCGCAGCGCCGGGCGCTGGGACAATGCCTTGCCCGGCTGGATCAGGCGCTCGACGGCTTCACCCACCCGGCCGCGCGGCACGAATTATTGTGGAATGTCGCGGCCGCTCATCGCCTGAACGGCATGATCGACAGCATCGCCGATGCCTCGCGCCGCGAGCTGGTCCAGCGGTTCATGGCCGATTATGAGGCCAGCACCCTTCCGCAACTGTCGTCCTTGCGGGCGCAGGTCATCCATAACGATTTCAATCTGGGCAATGTGCTGGTCAATCCCGACCAGACCGATGAAGTCGCGGGGATCATCGACTTCGGCGATGCCGTCCATGCACCGCTGGTCGGGGAGATTGCGACCGCAGCCGCCTATCAGTTGGCCGATGGCGCCGATCCATTGCTCAGCGCCGCCGAGATGATCGGCGCCTATCATGAGGTGCTCCCCCTGACGAAGGCGGAACGGGCGGTCCTGCTGGACCTCGTGGCCGCGCGCCTGGTGATTACTGTGCTGATCACCGAATGGCGCGCCGGGCGCTATCCGGAAAATCGCCAATATATCATGCGCAACAATGGCCTCGCCTGGGCCGGGCTGGAGCATATCGCTCAGCTTTCCCGCGACGAGGCAAGCCGGCAGCTGTTGCAATTCTGCATATCAGGAGACGAAGAATGACCACCATGGACCTGTCGTCCGTCAATGCCTTCATCCCCGGCCAGGTTGAACTGGACGAACATGAAGCCAGCATGATCGAGCAGCGCAACCGCCTGCTGGGTCCGGCCTATCGGCTGATGTATCAGAAGCCGCTGCATTTTGTGCGCGGGGAAGGCGTGTGGCTCTATGACGCTGATGGCCGCCCCTATCTTGATACCTACAATAATGTCGTGTCGCTGGGCCACTGCCATCCCGACGTGTTGGAAGCGATCACGAAGCAGGCCGCAACGCTTTGCACCAACACTCGCTATCTGCACGAAACCATCCTGGAGCTGGCCGACGGCCTGCTCTCCACCGTCAGCGGCGGCCTGTCGCACATGATGCTGACCTGTTCGGGCAGCGAGGCGAACGATCTTGCCTATCGCATTGCCAAGATGCGCACCGGCGGCACGGGCATCATCATTACCGAGACGGCCTATCACGGCATCACCGACGCCGTGTCGCAATTTTCGCCGACCCTGGGAACGGCCGTCCCGCTGGGCGCCCATGTCCGCACCGTCGCGGCGCCAGCCGCCTATCGCAGCAGCCCGAACGTCGGCGAACGGTTCGCGCGCGATGTGGAGGCAGCAATCGCTGACCTCAAGCGCCATGGCATCCAGCCGGCGATGCTGATCGTCGATACGATGTTCACCAGCGACGGCATCCTGCCGGAAGAACCGGGCTTCCTGAAGGGAGCCGTCGAAGCAATCCGCAAGGCTGGCGGCATCTTCGTCGCCGATGAGGTGCAGCCCGGCTTTGGCCGTACCGGCGGCCATATGTGGGGTTTCCAGCGGCACGATGTCGATCCCGACATTGTGACCCTGGGCAAACCGATGGGGAACGGCCAGCCGATCGCCGGCCTGCTGACGCGGCATGACGTCGTCGAAAAATTCGGGAACAGCGCGCGCTATTTCAATACCTTCGCGGGCAATACCGTATCCTGCGCGGCGGCGGTCGCCGTGCTGAAGGTCATCCAGCGCGACCGGATCATGGACAATTCGCGTGAGGTCGGCGGCTATCTGCTGGAGAAGGTCGAGGCGCTCCGTTCACGTCATGAATGCCTGGGCCATGTCCGTGGCGCGGGCCTTTTCGTCGCGGCCGACATCGTTTCCGACAGGGAGACACAGGCCAGCGACAGGGCGCGCGCCACGCGGGTCGTCAATGCGATGCGGGACAATGGCGTCCTGATCAGCGCCTGCGGAATGGATCATAATATCCTGAAAATCCGCCCGCCGCTGATCTTCAGCAGGGAGAATGTCGATCTGTTCGTCGAGGTGCTCGATAAAGCCCTGGAGGATTGAACGGCGTTCGACAACCGCTCATGGTTTTTCGTCACCCCGGCGGAGTCGAAGACGGGCGTAGCCCAACGCCGGGGTCTTCCGTCACCAGACCGTGCGCTACTGACGGAGATTCCGGCTTTCGCCGGAATGACGAGCACGAGTTCCAATCAACGCACGTTGCTGTTAGGCCCAGTCCATATCCTGCGGAAAACCCCCGAGCCGGTCACTCGCTGGCGGATGTGAAGCGGAAGACCATCTTGTTCATATAGGTCTGGCCGGGATCGAGGCGGGCCGAGGGGAAATCCGGCTTGTTCGGGGCATCGGGAAACACCTGCGGCTCCAGGCACAGCCCGTCGCCCTGGCGATAGAGGCGGCCGCCCCTGCCGGTGACGCTGCCGTCGAGAAAATTGCCGGAATAGAATTGTACGCCCGGCGCGGTGACGAACATATCCATCACGCGCCCCGAAAGCGGATCTTCCAGTCGCGCGGCCGGACGCAGCTTGCCCGCCTCGCCGTTGACGATGAAATTATGGTCATAGCCGGCGCCGATGCGAATCTGTTCATCGCGGCCGTCGCGAACGCGCGCGCCAACGGCTGTGGGCTGGCGGAAATCGAACGGCGTTCCGCCGACCGATCGCCGCTCGCCGGTCGGGATCAGCGTCGCATCGACCGGCGTAAAGGCATCGGCGTGGAGCGTCAGCTTCTGGTCCATCACGCCGCCCGGCGCCACGCCGGCCGACAGGTCGAAATAGGCGTGATTGGTCAGGTTGACGATGGTCGGGCTGGTCGTCGTGGCGCGATATTCGATTGACAGCTCGTTCTTCTCGTTCAGCGCATAGGTGACCGTAGCCGTCAGCGTTCCAGGATAGCCGCCTTCGCCGTCGGGGCTGACATAGCGCAGCACCGCCCGGGCCTCAGGGCCGTCCTTGATCGACACGATCGTCCACATCTTCTTGTCGAAGCCGTTGAGGCCGCCGTGAAGATGGTTGGGGCCGTCATTGGTTTCGAGCGTATATTCCTTGCCATCGAGCGTGAAGCGCCCCTTGGCGATGCGGTTGGCGAAGCGCCCCACGCTGACGCCGAAAAATTGCGGTTTCACTAGATATTCAGGCGCCGTGTCGTGACCGAGGACGACATCGCCGGGGGTGCCGGTCCGATCGGGCACCATCAGCGACTGCAGCGTCGCGCCCAGCGTCATGATGCTGGCGGACATGCCGCTCGCATTCGTCAGCGTGATGCGCTCCACCGCCGCCCCGTCCGGCAATGTGCCGAACGCTTCCTTGCTGGCCGTCGCGGCCAGGGCCGGCGAGGCGGCACTCATCAAAGCCATTGCGAATATTGCCTTCCTGGCATGGCCCATTGTTGCCGCCATCCTTGCCTCTCCCTCGATTGTATACTCAGACAAAATATAGATTCCTCGACATTGGGCGAGGGATAAACTCGATCCAGGCTGTCCGTTGCGATTGCGAGACAGCCCGGAACCAGGTTCATTCCAATTCCTCGGGCGGCAGGGCGTGGGTCGGCTTGCTGCCCCACAAGGCGTAAGAGATGATGTAGACCTCGCAGGCGACGGTGAGCCAGAAGCTGTTCTGCAGGCCCACCGTGTCGGCCAGCCAGCCCTGAACAACCACCAGCGCGCCGCCGGCGATCGCCATGATCAAGAGGCCCGACCCTTCTTCGGTCAGCGGCCCCAGACCCTTGATCCCCATGGCGAAGATCGCCGGGAACATGATGGAATGGCACAATCCCACCAGGATCAGGCACCACATTGCCAGCGGCCCGTGCAGGGTCGCGGCGCCGATCATCACCAGGAACGCGGCAAAGGCATAGACGGCGAGCACCTTGTCGGCGGGAAAGGCGCGCATGATGAAGGCCCCGGCAAAGCGCCCGACCATCATGCCGCCCCACAGCAATACAAGGTAGTTGGCGGCCTGGGCGGGGGTGATGCCGGCGATTTCGGGCAGGATGGCGAAGTTGATGAAGAGGTTCGCGACGCCGATTTCGGCAATCAGGTAGATGAAGATCGCAGGGATGCCGAAGGCCAGGTTGCGATGCTTGTAGATCGGGTGCGCCCAGACTTTCCACAACGGGATGGTTGTCCGCTCGGAGGCATGGGCGCGGCGGGTTGCTGCCCCCAGGGCCGGCAGCTTTGCGCGCCAGAAGACCATGGCGATGATGACCAGCACAACCGCGACCATGATATAGGGCAGCTGGGTTGCCTGAGCGTCGGCCAGCCGCTCTGCGTGGGTGAGCTGGGCACCCTCGAGCGAAGTGCCCCCGGTCGTTCGGCTGAGGATCAGGTAGCCGCCGAAATAGGGCGCGAAAAAGGTGCCCATCGAATTGAACGCCTGCACGAGCGTGAGGCGCGACTCCGATGATTCCGCCGGTCCGATCACGGCCACATAAGGATTCGCAGCCACCTGCAGCAGCGCGATTCCACAGGCGATCACGAAGAGAGCGAGGAGCGTCACCTCATAGGACGGGATGCGGGCAGCCGGGACCATGCCCAACGCGCCTGCCGCCATGACGAGGAGTCCGATGATTATCGCCTTCTTGTAGCCGACGCGCTCGATCAGGAATGCTGCGGGCATGGATGCGACCGCATAGGCGATGAACCAGACCGACTCGATCAGTGTCGTCTGGGTATAATCGAGCTCGAACACGCTGCGCAGGTGCGGCAGCAGCGTATTGTTGATGACGGTGATAAAGCCCCACATGAAGAAGAGGCTGGCAAGCAAAGCCAGCGGTTTTCCATAGCCTCCGGACTTTTCCTGCGGCGGGGCAGCGCTATGGGTTGCGTGGGAAACTGCGGGCATGCGGTTTGATCCTCTCCTGAATCCTATTTGTATGAGTATATGGAGTAAGCTGATCCGTCAATATCCGGATTGCGTCCGGTCCAGGCCGCCCGCGCCGAGGCTATCGGTGATCCGCGACCGCGACCGGCCGCGACAATCCGCCGGGCTTGCCGGGTTCATTTTCCACCAGAAGCGTCACGATTCGCTCGGCACTGCCGGGGGAAAGGGGGACGTCCATCGCGCTATCGCCATATCCCGGCTTGTCCGCGACCTGTTTGCCGTCGAGCCACACCTCCGTGCGTCCGACGATCCCGCCGAACTTCAGCATGCCACCACGGGCCTGGACCCGGCGGCGGGGGATGAATGTGGTCCGCAGCACGATCCAGCGCTTCTCTTCCGGCGCCGCATGGAGTTCACTCGCACCCAGCCACAGCCAGCTGTTCATGTCGGTGTCGGCGGGCTTCATGTTCGGATCGGGCTTCTCAAGGAAGACGGGCGACTGACGCCAGCCCTCGATCACCTGCACCGATGCCGTCGGCGGAACCTGCTCGCGCGGCGTCGCGGGGAGCCGGCGCAGGCTCGTCCGCGCCGCACGCAGGCCCGGCGCGCTGGCTGTGACTACCAGCGGCCCTGCGGCGGCATCCGACCGCACGATCAATTGCGCGAGACCGTTGAACAGGCGGCGGCTGTTGCCCTTTTCGGGCTCGTGGCTGTTGGGATCGCCATTGCCGTGCCCGATGATTTCCCCGCCCGAAATCGAGAAGGTGACCGGCAGGTTGGCGGCGGGGACGTGACGGCCTTTGGCATCGACCGCGTCGATGGTGACCGGCTGGACGTCCTCACCGTCGCCGGCCATCAGCATCCGGTCCGGCGTCAGTCGGAGCGCCACGGGGGCGCTGGTTGTCTCCACCACCGCGCGCGCGACCGCCCGCCCGCCGCGATAGCCGATCGCCTCAAGCCGCCCTGGCGCATAGGGGAGCTGCCAGCGCGGCATTTCGAACCGGTCGACGTCCTGCTCGCCCACGGTCTTGCCGTTGAGGACGAGCCGCACCCGCTCCACATTGGTCAGCACCATCACCGTTACGGGTTGCCCCTCGCGTCCGGCCCAGTTCCAGTGCGGCACGATGTCGAGCAGCGGCCGGTCGTCCACCCATTGCGCGCGGCGCAGCAGGAAAGCGGTCTTTGGGAAACCGCACAGATCCATGATCCCGAAGAAACTCGACGCCGACGGCCATTCATAGGGCGATGGCTCGCCGCGATAGTCGAACCCGGTCCAGACGAAGGCGCCCGCGACGAAGGGGCGGGTAGCGATCGCCTTCCACGCCTCGTGATGCGTGTTGCCCCAGCTTGACCGCACATCGTCATAGGAGGCGAAGACCTGCGCTGCCGGATCGCTTTCATAGGCGCCGCGCGTCATGAAGGCGCTGGTATCCTCCGAACTGATGATCGGCAGGTCCGGATTGGCGGCATGGAACCGGTCATATTCGCCGGGCTGGTAGTTGAACCCCACCACATCGACCGCCTGGCTGACATTCTTGGGCGCATAGAGGCCCGCGTTCATTGCGGCGGTGACGGGCCGGCTGCCGTCCAGCGCCTTCACCTCGGCGACCATGCGGCGGACCATTTCATAGCCCGCCTCGGTCCCTTGCATGGGTTCTTCGTTGAACACCGACCACATGAAAACGCTGGGCCGGTTGCGGTCACGCCGGACCAGCCAGCGGAGCTGCTCGATATAATCCGGGCTGGTGTTGAAATTGCGGTTCTCGTCCATGACGAGCATCCCGAGCCGGTCGCAGGCATCGAGCAGTTCGGTCGGCGGCGCGTTGTGCGAACAGCGGATCGCGTTCGACCCCATCGCCTTCAGCCGCCCTATCCGCCATTCCCACAGCGCATCGGGAACGGCGACGCCCACGCCCGCATGGTCCTGATGGTTGCACGTGCCCTTGATCTTGAGCGGCTCGCCATTGAGGAAGAATCCCTGGTCGGCGTCAAAGCGGAAGGTGCGAAAGCCGATGCGCATGGTCCGCCGGTCGTCGGGCTGACCCTCGCGCGTCAGGCGCTGGCGCAGCGTGTAGAGGTTCGGCGACTCGACAGACCACAGCTTCGGGTCTGGCACCGCGAGATCGAGATGGGCCTGCCGCTTGGCCAACGGCGGGACCGTCGCCTCGGCACTTCCCCGAGCGATCAGGCGGCCATCGGCGTCGGTCAGTTCGACCGAGAACGTCGCGCTTGCCTCGGTCTCCAATATGTTGCCCAGCGTCGCCGTGACCGGCACGGTCCAGCGGCCGTCCGGCCCGAGCCGCGGATCGGCGTGGATGCCGTCGGTCTCGATATAGACCGGCGGACGCTTCGCCAGCCACACATGGCGATAGATGCCCGCGCCTTCATACCACCAGCCTTCCATCTTCTCGGCATCGACGCGCACGACGATGCTGTTCAGATGATCGCCAAAGCGCGCGGTGGGAGTCAGGTCGAGATAGATGGAATTATAGCCGCTCCAATTGTGCGCGATGACCGATCCGTTGAACCAGATCGTCGCGTTGGTCGCGATCGCGCCCAATTGCAGTTCGAGATATTTGCCCCGGTCCTCCGGCTCCAGCCGCAGGGTGCGCCGATACCAGGCATAGCCACGCCGCCGATAGCCCTGCGACGGGTTGGCGTCCTTGTCGAACGGCATCTCGACCGCCCAATCATGCGGCAGGTCGATGTCGGGCCAGTCCGAATCGTCGAAATTGGTCGCCGCCGCGCCTTGCGCCTGACCCGCCTTGGCGTTGGAATAGCTCCAGCCATGGCCCTTGACCCCCGGGAAAGGGATATCGCCCTGATGAAACTGCCAGGCGCGGTCCAGCAGCAAACGGCCCGGCTCGTCGGGTTCCTGGCGGGACGGCAGAACGGTGCGTGGGGCGGGCATCGGCAGATCGGGATGCGGGCGGGTCTCCGGACTCGCGGCGTGGGCCCCGGCCGCCGTCGCCAGCGCGGCTACAGAGCCCGCCGCCGCGATGAATTCCCGGCGCTTCATGACAATCGGTGACTCGGAGCTGGACATGAAGCGCCTCTCGAACCTGTTCTCACCCACCTGATATGGTGGAGGGTCAGTCCTGCTGTTGCGGGAACACACCCTGCCGGGCGGCGAACGCAGCGAACAGCCTCGGCCATGCGGACGCGGGTTCGCTGGCGGGCAGGCGGACGCCAAAGCCGTGCCCGCCCCGCTCGAAAATATGGAGCGCGGCGGGCCGGGCTTTCGCCTGCCTCGCCTGAAACAGGGCGAGGCTGTTGGCCACAGGCACCGCCCCGTCATCGGCGGCGTGCATGAGGAAGGTCGGGGGCGTGTCGGCCGTGACCCGAAGCTCTACCGAGCGCGCCTTGCGAGACGCCTCTGTCGGGTTCTGGCCGAGCAAGGCTGCGCGCGAACCCTCGTGGGTGAAAGGCTCATCGAGGCTGATCACCGGGTAGATGAGGCCGGCGACATCGGGCCGCGCCGGAAGGCGGTCGGCCTCATCGACAGGGGTATAGACGGATTCGGCATGGCATGTGGCCAGCGACCCCGCCAAATGGCCGCCGGCGGAAAAGCCAAGTACCCCCATGCGATCAGGCATGATGCCGAACTGCTGTGCCCGGGACCGGATCAGTCGCATCGCGCGCTGCGCATCCTGCAACGGCACGTTTTCGCGTTGCGGCCAGCCTTCATTGGGCAGGCGATACAGCAGGATGAACGCAGTGATACCGCGCGCATTGAGCCAGTCGGCCTGGCTGACCCCTTCATTGTCATAGGACAGGAACCAATAGCTTCCGCCGGGAACCAGCAGAACCGCAGAGCCATTGGGCTGTGCTGGCCGCCGGACCACCATTACGGGCCGGTCGATCCCGCTGATCCAGCGGTCTGGCCTGGCGGGGTCGCGCGACTGATCATCGACCTTGCGGACGATTTTGTTCCCGGTCGAACCGGGCGGAGAAGCGGGCCACAATTCGATGACCTCTTCTTCTTTCTGGCCCGGCTGCGCCAGCGCCCGTACCGGCGTGGCTGCCAGCGCGGCGCTGGCTCCCAATATCATGCGGCGGCTGAATTTCATCCTTCCCCTCACTTCTCACAAGTCGCCTCATGCCCCTCCCGCCGTCCATTCAGGGCCGGGAAGTATTTGTATGAGTATATAGCGCGGACTTGGCCAGTCAATATGGGCGCGAAAGCGCTGATCGGCTTTCTGAACGGCATTGGCTGGAAGGAGGCCTGATCCCCGATCGAGGTGCTCGCCGACGCGGATCAAGCACTCAACACCCATAGTCCGGCATCACTGGACGTGGCGGTGCTGATATGTTCGATTAGATGGTCTATCATTGCGCTGATTCGGGCAGGGATCGTCGGCGCGGGCGTGTGAACGGCAAAGATGCCGGCATCCAGCGAGCCCTGATAATGTGGCAGGACACGGCAAAGCGCGCCAGCAGCCAGCGCATCGCTCACGTCCCACAATGAGCGTAGAGCGATACCGCAGCCGCCCAGCGCCAGTTCGCGGACAACCTCGCTCGAATTTGTGCGGACATGGCTTTGCCCCTGCTTGACCACTGTGCCTTCGGGGCCATCGAGGTGCCATGGCAACTGCGCTTCAGTGGCGAGCAGATGGTGATGGGCAAGGTCGGCCAGCGAAGCGGGTTCCCCGAACCGGGCAAGATAGGCGGGCGCGGCGCAGAGTACCCGGCTGCTGGTGCCGAGCCGGTGGCCGACCAGTCCGGTGCCGATCTGATCGCCGATACGAATGGCAAGGTCATATCGGTCGTCCAGCAGATCGACAAATTCATCGGAAAGATCGAAGGTGAGGTCGATCTTCGGGAAGCGAGCAAGGAACGCGGGCAGGCAGTGCACGGCGCGCAGGCGCCCGAACGAGGTGGGTGCGGTCACCCGCAATGCGCCGCTGATATCGGTGTGCCGGCCGGCAATGCGATCCTCGGCCGCCTTTAGCGAGGCGTTGAGCGGAAGCAGCGTTTCGTAGAGATCCTGGCCGACAGCGGTCAGGGTCAGCCGCCGCGTCGTGCGATTGATCAGCCGCGCTCCCAGCCGCCCCTCAAGTCGCGCCAGTCTTTTGGACAGCGCCGCGGTGGAAAGCCCGCGGCTGCGGGCGGCCGCCGAGATGGAGCCTGTTTTCACGATCTGGACGAAATGGCCGTAGTCGGGGTCGAACATTATAAACCTGTAGGATAAGCTGTATTGAATTATTTCCTTCTACCGCATGTTGCGGGCCCGGGCTAGGATGAGTGAGAACCAGCTGGCCAATGCGGCTGCAAAAGATGCGTTCAGGCGCTTCGAGGAGAATGGAATGGCTGCCTATATTGAAAAGTCCCGCCTGAAGGTTGCGGACGTTCTTGTCCGCTTCGTCGAGGACCGGGCGTTGCCGGGCACTGGCGTGAGCGCGGAAGCGTTCTGGGCGGGGATGGCGGATATTCTCTCGCGCTTCGCGCCGGAAAACGCCGCGTTGCTGGCCAAGCGCGATGATCTGCAGGCGAAGATCGACGCCTGGCATATGGATCGCGCGGGCAAGCCGCTGGACCAGAGCGCATATCAGGCATTTCTGCGCGAGATTGGCTATCTGGTGCCCGAACCCGCGCCGTTCGAGGTGGACACCCGCAATATCGATGAGGAACTCGCCAAAATGGCGGGACCGCAGCTGGTGGTTCCGATCCTCAACGCCCGCTTTCTGTTGAATGCCGCCAATGCTCGCTGGGGCAGCCTGTATGACGCGCTCTATGGCACCGACGCGATTCCGGGCGCAGCGAGCGGCAAGGGCTATGACCCGGAACGCGGCGCGAAGGTGATCGCCTGGGGCCGCGATTTTCTCGACACGTCCATTCCCGGCTGGGAGAAGGCTCTGAGTGGTGAACAAGGCGCGCCGCCCTTCTGCACCTTCGATGGCGGCTATATGTTCGAGCATAACGGTCTCCATATCGAGATATGGGTTGATCGCTCCCACCCTATCGGCGCCAACGACCCGCTAGGTATATCCGACATTGTGCTGGAATCGGCGCTGACCACGATCTGCGACCTTGAGGACAGCGTCGCGGCCGTGGATGCAGAGGACAAGGTGCTCGCCTATTCGAACTGGCTGGGCCTGATGAAAGGCGATCTTGAGGAGACGTTCGAAAAGAACGGCAAGACGATCACCCGCCACATGAACGGCGACCGCGAATATGCCGCACCATCCGGTTCGAAATTCACCGTGCCCGGACGCAGCCTGCTGTTCGTACGCAATGTTGGCCATCTGATGACGACGCCCGCCGTGCTGTTACCCGACGGCAGCGAGGCGCCCGAAGGCATCATTGACGGCATCCTTACCAGCCTGATCGCGATCCATGACCTTAAGGGCAATGGCCGGTTCAGGAACAGCCGCAAGGGCAGCGTCTATATCGTGAAGCCCAAGATGCACGGGCCGGAGGAATGCGCGTTTACCAATCGGCTGTTCGACGCGATCGAGGATATGCTGGGTCTCGACCGGCACACGCTGAAGGTCGGCGTGATGGACGAGGAACGCCGCACCTCGGCCAATCTCGCCGCCTGCATAGAGGCGGTGAAGCACCGGATCATGTTCATCAATACCGGCTTTCTCGACCGCACCGGCGACGAGATGCATACGTCGATGCGCGCCGGGCCGATGATCCGCAAGGGCGACATGAAGACCAGCGACTGGATCGCCGCCTATGAGGATCGCAATGTTCAGATCGGCCTCGCCTGCGGCCTGTCGGGCAAGGCGCAGATCGGCAAGGGTATGTGGGCCGCACCCGACCGGATGGCCGATATGCTGGAGCAAAAGATCGGCCATCCGAAGACCGGCGCGAACACGGCCTGGGTGCCTTCCCCCACGGCCGCGACGCTGCACGCGACGCACTATCATATGATCGATGTGTTCGCGCGGCAGGCGGAACGGAGGGCGGAAGGGGTCGCATCACTCGACCGGCTGCTCAGCATTCCGGTGGCGCACGGCGTCAACTGGTCGGCGCAGGAAATCCGCGACGAACTGGACAATAACGCGCAGGGCATATTGGGATATGTGGTGCGCTGGGTCGATCAAGGGGTGGGCTGCTCCAAGGTGCCGGACATCAACGACATCGGCCTGATGGAAGACCGGGCGACCTTGCGTATCAGCTCCCAGCATATGGCGAACTGGCTGCTGCACGGCGTGGTGAGCGCGGCCGACATCGACGCCGCTTTCGCGCGCATGGCGAAGAAGGTGGACGCGCAAAATGCCGGAGACCCGCTCTATCGCCCAATGTCCGGCCATGAGGAAACCAGCCTCGCCTGGCAGGCCGCGCGCGATCTCGTCTTCAAGGGCGTCGAACAGCCCTCCGGCTATACCGAGCCTCTGCTCCACGCATGGCGCGCGAAGCTGAAGGCGCGGGACAGGGCGAAGGAAACGGCACCGGCTTAAGGATACGCCAGCATGTCTATCGTCATGCCCGAACCCGATGCGGCCACGCTTGCCAAGCGTGACCGGATTGTCGCGGCAACGCAGCGCATCGTCCTATCGCCGCCTGGTTCTGGATGGCGTCGGCCATTTTCCGCAACGCCAGGCGGGCGAACAGGTCGCGGGCGAAATCGTGCGCTTCTTCCAGCAGAACGGCTGAGCCGAAGGCGGCATCTCCTGAAACCCTCTGGCAGAGGAATTTGGTGACCCCTACG
>CBHCMH010000011.1:0-16253 GCA_965974445.1 uncultured Rhizorhapis sp. | reverse complement strand
CGGCACTTATGTGAAGGCGGCGGCCCAGAACCATATCGACGTGCGCGATCCGGCCAATGACCGGGTGCGCGTCGATGCCGAGCAATTGCGGGTCCAGGTGATCGGGGAGGGCGCCAATCTGGGCGTCACCCAGGCCGGGCGGATCGCCTATGCGCTGCAAGGCGGCCGCATCAACACCGACTTCATCGACAACAGCGCGGGCGTCGATTGCTCGGACAATGAGGTGAACATCAAGATCGCGCTCAACAAGGAGATGCGCGAGGGCCGCCTCAGCTTCGAGGAGCGCAACGCCCTGCTGGCGTCCATGACGGACGCGGTGGCGGAGATCGTGCTGGAGGATAACCGGCTGCAGGCGCTTGGCCTTTCCATTGCCGAAACCGGCGGTGCGGCCAGTCTGCCCTCCTATGTCCGCCTCATCGAAATCTTCGAGGGCAATGGCCGGCTTGACCGCAAGGTGGAGGGGCTGGCGAGCAATGAGGAGCTGCTCCGGCGTGTTCAGGAAGGGCACGGCCTGACGCGGCCTGAACTCGCCATCCTGCTATCGACGGCCAAGCTGGCGTTGCAGGACGCGATCGAACGCTACGATCTCGCCACCGATCCGGCCATGGCGAGCGAACTGGCGGCATCTTTCCCGCCGGCCATGCAGGCTGGGCACGCCGACGCCATCCAGAATCATCAGCTGCGCGGCGAAATCATTGCGACGGAAGTGGCCAACCGCATCGTCAACCGGCTGGGCATCATCCACCCCTTCGAACTGGCCGAGGAAGAGGGCTGTTCGCTGGCCGACCTTTCCTCCGGCTTCATCATTGCCGAACAGCTGTTTCATATCCCCGCGCTCTGGAAGGACATTGACGAAAGCCCGATGCCGGAAAGCGCGCGTCTTGTCCTGCTCGCCGAGATCGCGGGGGCCATGCGGGCGCAGATCGCCGACATGATCCGTTGCCTGCCGTCAGGCACACTGCCGGGCGAGGGCATCGCCTTGCTGCAGCCGGGCGTATCGCGCCTCGCCGAGCAGGTGGACCATCTGCTGCGGCCCGAAAGCGCTCGCCGCGCGGACGCCATTGCCGAACATCTGCTGGCGCTCGGCGCGCCCGAGCAATTGATCGGACGGGCGGTCGGGCTGTTCAAGCTGGACGGCGCGATCGGTCTTGCCCTGCTGGCGCGGCGGCTGGATATCGATGAAACCGACGTGACCCGCGCCTTCACCCGGCTGGGCGAAACGCTGGGCATCGACTGGGTGCAATCGACAGCCGCACGCATGCAGCCGTCCGATCCCTGGGAACGGCTGCTGGTGGCAGGTATCGCGCGCGACCTGCAGCAGGTCCGGCTGGATTTCCTGAGCGAAGCCAAAGGCACGAATATCGACGCACATGTCAGCAACTGGCTGACGGCCAAGGCGAAACGCGTCGAACAATATCAGGCGCTGGTCAAACGCGCCCGCGCCGCCCCCGCCCCCAATGTCGCCATGCTGGCGGAACTGACGGGACAGGCACGAGGTTTGATGGGGAAATAGGTCCGCCTAGAGTTTTTTGAACCGCTCATGCTGAGTAGCGGCTGAGCTTGCCGAAGACGCGTATCGAAGCACCAGGCCAGTCCTTCGATACGCCATTTCGACAAGGCTCTCCTGAGCGCCCGCCCTACGGGCAGTCGAAGGGCTCAATGGCTACTCAGGATGAGCGGTGATTCTGCAAAAAACAGAACAACCCTATCGCTTCTTCACAAACTCCGCCCGCAAGACCAGGCCCTTGATCCCTTCAAAGCGGCAATCGATTTCCTGATCGTCGCCCGTCAACCGGATCGATTTGATAAGCGTGCCGCGCTTCAAGGTCTGGTTGGCCCCCTTGACCTTCAGGTCCTTGATCAGCGTGACGCTGTCCCCGTCGGCCAGCAGATTGCCGACGGCGTCCCGCACTTCAACGCCGCCCGAACCAGCGCTGGCCGCAGCGTCGGCCGCACTGATCCACTCGCCCGTGGCTTCGTCATATACAAATTCGTCATCGGCCATATCTTGCTCCGGCTATTTCAGGGTGACGATGCCCACCGGCCCCGCTTTGTTGGACGGGTTGGATGCATTCGTCTTTTTCGGTTTCTCCGCCTTGGGCTTGCGGACTTCCCGGTTCGATCGCTTCTGGCTCTTGGCCATGGCATTTCCTTCATGGGCGTTATGCCCGGCGCTGGTCTAGTCGCTTTGCGTGTCAATAGCCCGCAAATTCGTGCCGCTCATGCGCCTGCTTCCGGCAAGGCCCAATCGATGGGACGCATTCCGTTGCTTTCCATGAAGCTGTTCGCCCTGGAAAAATGCCTGCATCCGAAAAAACCGTTATGGGCGGAGAGCGGAGAGGGATGCGGCGCTTTCAGCACCAGATGCCGCTCCGCATCGACAAAAGCCGCCTTGCGCTGGGCATAGCTGCCCCAAAGCATGAAGACGACCGGTTCGGCCCGCCTGTTCACCTGAGCAATGACCGCGTCGGTGAAACGCTCCCAGCCCTTGCCCTGATGTGACGCTGCCTGCCCCATTTCCACCGTCAGCACGCTGTTGAGCAGCAGCACCCCCTGCCGCGCCCAATGTTCCAGATGGCCGTGGCGCGCAGGCGGGATGCCGAGGTCGCTCTGCAATTCCTTGTAGATATTGACTAGCGAGGGCGGTGTCCGAACGCCATTTTGTACGGAAAAGCACAATCCATGCGCCTGGCCGGGGCCATGATAGGGGTCCTGCCCCAATATGACGATGCGCACGGCGTCGAGCGGGGTCAGGTCGAGCGCCCGGAAATATTCGCTTCCCTTTGGAAAGATGCGTTTTCCCTCGGCCTTCGCGGCCAGCAGGAACGACCGCAGCGCATGCATATACGGACTGTCGAACTCGGCGGCGAGCGGCTCAAGCCAGCTCTGATGCAATTTGACCTGGCTGTTCATCGCGCTCGTCTAGCGAGACGGGCAAGGGCCGTCATCCCAATAAATGCAGTGTCGCTGCATCGCGAGCGCCGCCAAAATAGCGGGCGAGGCACAGGTCGAAAGGACCGGCCGGCCGCGACATAGTGTCGAAAAGCGTGAGACTGGATTTCAGCTTCATGGCGTCGGTCCCGCCAAAAATGGCTTCAGCATCGGGCACGCGCAAGGCGTTGAGCGCCTCTGTGCATTCGCGAAGCCGCTCGCCGAGCAGCGGATGATCGAGATAGGCTCGCGCTTCATCGGCCCCGCCGATGGCATATAATTGCGCCATCGCGCTGCTGCCAAGACCTGCAATCTGCGGAAAGATGAACCACATCCAGTGGCTGGTCTTGCGCCCCGCCCTGATTTCCGCGAGCGCTGCGGCATAGGTGCCGGACTGGGCAGTGACAAAGCGTTGAAGATTGTAAGGATCAGACATCGCAATCCATGGACCCTGAAACAGCTTCAGGTGGACGGCGACGTGATGCCCTGATCAGAACTTGAAGGCGGTTCCGATGTAGACGGCCTGGCTATCCTGCCGGTCGTCGGTCAGGGGCGCAAGGCGATCCATCGGACCGCGGTAGCGCACACCCGCCTTCAGGTCGAGATTGCGGGTCAGCGAATAAGAACCCGCCAGATCCACCGAAATGGCCCCTTCGCCCGCGAGCGTCTGGGGCGATGTGGCGATTGGCCGCTCGCTGTCCACGCGAACGCTGGTGCTGAATTTCTTCTTGCCCGTCAGGCTGAAGCCATCGGCGCCTTCCACCTTGCTGTCGCTTGGTTCAAGCGCGACTGGCGGCAGCTCCAGCTTGCCCACCGAATCGGGCAGGGCGAACTTTTTCCAGCCCCGCGATACGCCCAGATTATAGGCGACAGGCGTGATCGAAAGAATGGACGGTACGCCGCGATCCTGGAAGCTGCCATTGGCGCGGACCGCAATGGTCACCGACCGGCTGCCGCTCATGGAACCGCTGGTCGGCGTGAAGCGGAAAGAGTGACCCGATGGCAGCGCGGCCTTGGCATAGCTGGCCACCAGCCGGGGATCGGCGTTGGCGGGGGTGAACGATCCGATGCCGCCCAGCTGGCTGAGCGAAACGGTCCGCGCATTCTCCGGCGCATCGAGCAGTCCCGCTACCGCCCCGATTGCAGGCGACAGCGCAAGCCCTGCTGCGGCAATAGCCACACCAGCCATGAGCAGATGTCCCCGAACCAGGCGCATGAGCGCGAAACTCCTCCACTGATTATTATTCGACCGCATATAGCACCAAAGACGCGCGGACCGCTAGTCCCCGGGAGTCGCATTTCCGCCGCTTTGTTGCAATTTGCACACATGTCCGGAATGCCATTCCATCGCCCCGCGTGCGCGACAGGCTTGCTCATGCCGCTGGAGCAACTATAGAAGCCGTGACACCTGTAGTTTTTTCAAGGAAAGCGCCATGCTTCGCCAGTTCGCCGCACCGGCCGCCCGTACACTTCTTCTCGTCGCCGGCCTGTCCGCGCTTGCCGCCTGCGGTGGAAAGCAGGAGCGTCCGAAGGCGGACCTGGCGGCATCGCGCGTGACCACGATCGGCGTCAACGCCTATCTCTGGCGCGCAAGCCTGGACACCTTGTCCTTCATGCCGCTGCTGCAGACCGATTCCAACGGCGGCGTCATCGTGACGGACTGGTACGCCAACCCCACCGCTCCCAATGAGCGGATGAAGCTGACCGTTTCCATTCTCGATCAGGATCTGCGCGCCGACGCGCTGCGCGTTGCCGCCAGCCGTCAGGTCAATCAGGGCGGAACCTGGGTCGATGCGCCGGTGCAGGCGACGACCGTGCAGAAGCTGGAAGAAATCATCCTGTCCAAGGCGCGCGACCTGCGCCGCAGCGCGATCGGCGGCTGACGCCCCCGCGCGACCGCAGGTTTTTGGGAGTAATTATGCAAAGGCGCTTCAATCCGCTTGAGGCCGATACCCGCTGGCAGAAAATCTGGGACGAGCGGCAGACATTCCGCGCGTCCGACGAAACGGACAAGCCGCGCAGCTACGTGCTGGAAATGTTCCCCTACCCCTCCGGCCGAATCCATATCGGCCATGTCCGCAACTATTCGATGGGCGATGTGCTGGCGCGCTTCCGGCGGATGACTGGCCATGAAGTGCTGCACCCCATGGGCTGGGACGCCTTCGGCATGCCGGCCGAAAACGCCGCGATGGAAAAGAAGGTGCATCCGGGCAACTGGACGCGCGAAAATATCGCGAGCATGCGCGCGCAACTCAAGAAGCTGGGTTTCGCGCTGGACTGGAGCCGCGAACTCGCCACTTGCGAGCCGGAATATTACGGCCATGAGCAGGCGCTGTTCCTCGACCTTTACCAACATGGCCTGGTCTACCGCAAGGAATCGGCGGTCAACTGGGATCCGGTCGATATGACCGTGCTCGCCAACGAACAGGTGATCGACGGCAGGGGCTGGCGCTCGGGCGCGCTGGTCGAAAAGCGCAAGCTGTCCCAATGGTTCCTCAAGATTACCGACTTCGCCGACGAACTGCTCGACGGGCTGAAAACGCTCGATCACTGGCCGGAGAAGGTCAAGCTGATGCAGGAAAACTGGATCGGCAAGAGCGTCGGCTTGCAGTTCTCCTTCAAGCTCGACTCTCCCCTCCCGCTTGCGGGAGGGGTCGGGGGAGCGCCTGTTGAAACCCTCGAAGTCTTCTCCACCCGCCCCGACACCGTATTCGGCGCCAGCTTCGCCGCCATCGCCGCCGATCATCCCATTGCATTGGCGCTGGCGGAACGAGACACGCAGCTCGCCGCCTTTGCCGAGGAATGCCGCCGCACCGGCACCGCCGCCGCCGAAGTCGAGACGCAGGAAAAGAAGGGCTATGACACCGGCCTGTCGGTGATCCATCCCTTCAATTCCGACTGGAAGCTGCCGCTCTTCGTCGCCAATTTCGTTCTGATGGACTATGGCACCGGCGCGGTCATGGGCGTTCCCGCGCACGACCAGCGCGACCTGGACTTTGCACGCAAATATATGCTGCCGGTCGAGCGCGTGGTTGCACCGGCAGGCGATGAAGACAAGCCCATCCAGGACGAGGCCTATACCGGCCCCGGCCGCCTCGTGAACTCCGGCTTCATCAACGGCATGGACGTCGAGGACGCCAAAAAGGCCGTCATCGCCCGCGCCGAGGCCGAAGGCTGGGGACAGGGCACGACCGTCTGGCGGCTGCGCGACTGGGGCGTTTCGCGTCAGCGTTACTGGGGCACGCCCATCCCGATCATCCATTGCGAGGATTGCGGCCCGGTCGGCGTTCCCAAGGATCAGCTTCCGGTGAAGCTGCCCGAAGATGTGAGCTTCGACATTCCCGGCAATCCGCTCGACCGCCATCCGACCTGGAAGCATGTGGACTGCCCCCAATGCGGCAAGCCGGCGCGGCGGGAGACCGATACGCTCGACACCTTCGTCGATTCAAGCTGGTATTTCATCCGCTTCGCCAGTCAGCCCGGCGACCAGCCCTTCGACCGGGAAACGGTCGAAAAATGGATGCCGGTCGCCCAATATATCGGCGGCGTCGAGCATGCCATCCTGCATTTGCTCTACGCCCGCTTCTGGACCCGCGCATTGAAGCGCATCGGCAAGCTCGACATCGCCGAGCCCTTCACCGGCCTTTTCACGCAGGGCATGGTGACGCATGAAACCTATTCGCGCGAGCAGGGCGAAGGACTTCCGCCGCTCTTCTTCAGCCCGGGCGAGGTGGACCGGACCGCCGACGGCGCGACACTTACCGCCGACGGCCTGGCCGTAGAGGTCGGCCGCGTCATCAAGATGTCCAAGTCGAAGAAGAATGTCGTCGATCCGGACGAGATCATCGAACAATATGGCGCGGACGCGGTGCGCTGGTTCATGCTCAGCGACAGCCCGCCCGAGCGCGACCTGCCCTGGACCGAAGCGGGGATCGAGGGCGCCTGGCGCTTCGTCAATCGCCTGTGGCGGCTGTTCGGCCAGCTCGATCGGAACGCGACCGGAGAAGACAAGCCGCTCGACCGCAAGCTGCACCAGACCATCGACGGCGTCGCAAAGGATATCGAGGCGCTGTCCTTCAACAAGGCGGTGGCAAAGATCTACGAATTCGCCAACGCCGTGGAAAAGGCCGCGCCTTCCGCATCGCGCACCAACGCCATCCGCGCGCTGGCCCTGCTGGTTGCCCCCATGACGCCACATCTGGCCGAAGAAGCGTGGGCCGAATTTGGGGCCGACATGGGCGAGGCCGGCCTCATTGCCGACGCCGCCTGGCCCCCCGTCGATCCGGCGCTGCTGGTCGATGATGAAGTCACCGTCGCCGTTCAGGTGCAGGGCAAGCTGCGCGACACGCTGACGGTAGCAAAGGGCACGCCCAAGGACGAGCTGGAGCGGATGGCGCTCGCGTCGGCCAAGATCGTCCGCACGCTCGACGGCGCGACGCCCAAGAAAGTGATTGTCGTCCCCGATCGTTTGGTCAATCTGGTGATATGAAGCGCCTCCTGCCCCTTATCCTCGTCGCCGTCAGCCTTGGCGGATGCGGTCTGCGCCCGCTCTATTCGGGCGGCGCGCAAGGGCCGGTGGCGCAATCGCTGCGCAACATCGAGGTCGCGCCGATTGAGGGCAAGGCAGGCTGGCTGGTCCGCAATGCGATCAACGACCGTCTGGCCGCCGTCAACGGCGCGACGCCGCAATATCGTCTGATCGTCAAGCTGGATGATGATATTTCGGGCTTCGGCGTCCGTGCCGACGACGCCGTCACCCGCGAACGGCGGACCCTGCGCGCCCGGTACCAGCTGGTCGAGATCGGGCGGGACGCTGTCGTGCTGGATGCGACGGCAGGCTCTGACGCAGGCATCGACGTCACCAGCTCCGAATATGCGACCATCGCGGCGGAAAATACCGCATTGGAGCGTCTGGCCCAGACCGTCGCCGACCAGATCATTTCCCGGCTGGCGCTCTATGCGACGCGCAGCGCCAATGGCCAGTGACGGCAGGGCGTGAAGGCCAATAAGGGCCAGATCGAACGCGCACTGGACGCGCCCCCGGCGGACATCCGCCTGTTCCTTCTCCACGGCCCCGACGAATCCGGCAGCCAGGCGCTCGCCCACCGGCTGGAACGCGCCATGGGGCCGGAGGCAGAGCGTATCGACCTGGACGTTGCCACGCTGAAGGCGGACCCGGCCCGCCTTGCCGACGAGGCCGCCTCCATCTCCCTTTTCGGCGGCGCGCGCTGGATCCGCTTGAACCTCTCCAATGACGATGCCCTGCCCGCCATCCAGGGCCTGCTTGAGGCCGAGCAGGCGGGCAATCCCGTCGTCGCCCTGGGCGGCCCGCTCAAGAACACATCGAAAATCCTGAAGCTTGCGCTCGATCACAAGGCGGTCATGGCCTGCGCCAGCTATGTGCCCGAAGGCCGCGACGCCGACCAGCTTGCCGCCGCCATCGCGCGCGACAAGGGGCTGCGCCTGTCTGGAGACCTTGCGCGCCGGGTCGCGGAGCTGACCGGCGGTGACCGGACATTGATGGGCAACGAGATTGAAAAGCTCTGCCTCTATCTCGATGCCGCGCCCGACCGCCCGGCCGAAGCCACGCATGAAGCCATCGATGCCCTCGCCGCCGAAGCGGCCGAGGAAGATATCGGCGCGCTGGTCAACGCGGTCCTTGGCGGCGACACGGCCAAGCTGCTGCGCGAGTTCCGCATCCTTGCCCAGCTAGGCACCAGCGAGGGCGGCATGCTCTGGGCGCTCCTGCGCCGCGCCCACCTGATCGCCGCGATCCGGGCCGAGTTCGATCAGAACGGGAATCTCGACGGCGCCATGGCGTCAGCCGGGCGGGCGGTCTTCTGGAAGGACAAGACCGCCGTGCAGCGCCAGGTCCGCCTCTGGTCGGCACAGGGCATCGCCCGCGTCATCCACCGCCTGGCCGAGGCCGAGCGCCTGTCCCGGTCCAGCCGCAATGCGGGCCGCGTGCTGGTGGAACAGGAATTGCTGACAATCGCCAGGCAGGCCGCCAGGGGACGGTAAAACGCCCCCTCGCCTCCCCAGCCCCCAAATCGCATTTGTCCTTGCCGCCCCCGCAGGATATCATGCCCGCAACAGGGCAGATGCCGTGGCCCCCGCCGCGACGCTATGGAGGTCCAACCCATCCCCACTGCCGCCCATATCAACGCCATCGGCACCGCTGTTCCCGGCCATGACATTCATCAGCCCTTCCTCGCCTGGGCGGAAGCGCGATTGGCCAGCGACGGGGAGCGTGCGCTGTTCCGGCGGATGAGCCGGCGGTCGGGCATATCGCATCGCTGGTCGGTCCTGCCGCAGCCCGGTGGATCAGGCTCGCCTATCGATCCCGGCGGATTTTACGCCTGCGATCCGTTTCCGCCGACATCGGCGCGCATGCAGCTTTACGGCCAGCAAGCGCCGGCGCTGGCGTTGAAGGCCGTGGAGGCCCTCACCCACAGAGCGGACATGGGCCGCATCACCCATTTGGTAGTGGCCAGCTGCACCGGCTTTGTCGCGCCCGGCGTCGATCAGATCATTGCGCGACAGCTGGGCCTCGCCCCCTCGGTCGAGCGGCTGCTGGTCGGCTATATGGGCTGTTACGCCGCCGTCGCCGCGCTCCGTTCGGCGCGTCATATCGTGCGGTCCGACCCGGAAGCGCGGGTTCTGACTATCTGCGTGGAGCTATCCAGCCTCCATCTTCAGCCCTATGACAGCCTGGACAGCCTGCTCGCCGCGCTGCAATTCGGCGACGGCGCGGCCGCCGCGCTGGTGACGGCCGATCCTTCGGGCCTGCGGATCGACGCGCCCTTTGCCCTGACGCTCCCCGATAGCGGCGACCTGATCCAGTGGCATATCGGCGATCATGGCTTTTCCATGCAGCTTTCGGGCGAGGTGCCCGGCCGGATCAGCGCCGCACTCACCCAGCCCGAAACGCGAGCGGTCCTGTGCCCATTCGGGGTCGAGCAAATCGATGCATGGGCGGTGCACGCCGGGGGACGTTCCATTCTGGACGCCGTGGCACATGGACTGGCGCTCGACGACCACGCCCTGGACGACAGCCGCGCCATCCTCGACGCTTATGGCAATATGTCATCCGCCACCTTGATGTTTGTACTTGCCCGCCTGCTGGAGCAGACGGCTCCCGAAAGGGGCGTCGCGCTCGCCTTTGGCCCCGGCCTCGCCGCTGAAGGCTTCGGCTTTTCCCGGCCATGATCCACAGCCTCTCCCACCGTGCCGAGCAGGAAGAGCAGATGGACGCGCCGGACCTGCCGGAACAAGTCTATGCCCAGGTGCTTTCGGGGCTGAACCGGATCAATATCGCGACCCTCGCAATGCGGCCCACCTTGGGCTTCCTCCGCCGCGCACTTCGCCCCGGCGAGCCGTTCCGGCTGCTTGACGTCGGCTATGGCGATGGCGGAATGCTGCGCAGCATTTTTCGCTGGAGCAAACGTCGCGGCCATTCCTGCGAACTGGTCGGCATCGACCTCAACACCCGCAGCGAAGCGGTCGCCCGCGAGCGGCATCCCTCCGGCGCCCCCATCTCCTACCGCACCGGCGACTATGCCGATCTGGCTTCGGAACGGTGGGACTTTATCGTCAGCAGCCTCGTCACCCACCATATGAGCGAGGCCGAGCGGCTAGCCTTTCTCGGCTTCATGGATCGGCATGCGCGGCGCGGATGGTTCGTGAACGACCTCCACCGGCACGCGCTGGCCTATCATGGATTTCCCCTGCTCGCGCGCCTGCTGGGGGTACACCGGATCGTGCGGCAGGACGGGCAGCTCAGCATCGCCCGGTCCTTCCGCCCGCAGGAATGGCGGTCCATGCTGCAGGCAGCGGGCCTGGCCGACACCGCCAGGGTGCGGCGCATTTTCCCCTTCCGGCTATGCGTCGAACGGATCCGCTGATCGTCGGCGGCGGTCCGGCCGGATCGGCCGCCGCCATCCACCTGCTGCGCGCGGGGGCGACGCCGACCCTTATCGAGCGCCAGCAGGAAACCGGCGATGCGCTCTGCGGCGGATTCCTGAGCTGGCGCACAATCGAAAGGCTGGAGGCGCTGGGCCTTTCCGCCGGCGACCTTGGCGGTCATGGCGTCACTGCGCTGCGCCTGTTTGCCGGTCGGCGCGCACTGGAATTGGCTCTACCCGCCCCCGCCGTCGCTGTATCCCGCCACCGGCTCGACACGCTGCTCCTCGCCCAGGCGGAACGGATGGGCGCGACGGTCCGGCGCGGCGTCGCGGCGCTGGACTATAGCGCAGGCGGCTTGCGCCTTGAGGGCAATGACGTCCTGCCATGCGACAGCCTGTTCCTCGCCACCGGCAAGCATGACCTGCGCGGCATCGCCCGGCCCCGTGAGGCCGCAGGCGCAAACCCGATGCTGGGCCTCCGCCTGCGCCTCCCGCCATCGGACCGGCTGACGGCGTTGCTGGCGGGCAGTATCGAAATGCACCTCTTCAAGGGCGGCTATCTGGGCATTGTCCTTCAGGAGGACGGTTCCGCCAACGCCTGCATGGCCGTCCGCAAGAGCCGCCTCGCCGCAGCGCAGGGCCATCCGGCCGCTCTATTCAGCCAGCTCGCGCAGGATAGTCCGGTCTTGGCCGACCGGTTGGCGGCCATGCCCGCCGATCCGCCCATCGATGCCATCGGCCGCATCCCCTATGGCTGGCGCGCCAGCAACACCCTGTCCGGCCTCTTCCGCCTGGGCGATCAGGCTGGCGTCATAGCGTCGTTCGCGGGCGAAGGGATCGGCCTGGCGCTGGCAAGCGCCGAATGCGCCGCCGCTCATTGGGCGGTCGGCGGCGGGGAGGCCGCGCCCGCCTATCAACGGGATTTTGCCCGGCGGCTGCGCCGTCCGATGACCGCCGCCGGTCTGTTGGGGAGCATCGGCGACCGGCCGGGCCTAGGCATGCTTGCCATGATTCCGGGGATCGCCCCGCTGATCGCGCGGATGACCCGGATTTGAGGGGTAGGATGATGGGCCACTTCGTCCCATATTGATCCGCTCCGCTCCATGCCCCATATTCCAGCCATGGACAAAAAGACCCTGACCGACACCGAGTGGAAGGCCCGCCTGACGCCCGAGCAATATCATGTCCTGCGCGAAGCGGGCACGGAGCGGCCCTTTACCGGGGAATATAACAGCAACAAGGCGGAAGGCCGCTATTTCTGCGCGGGATGCGGCACCGAACTGTTCGACAGCGACGAAAAATATGACAGCGGCTCAGGCTGGCCCAGCTTCACCGCGCCGGTCGATGGCGACGCCGTCAGCGAGCATGTGGACCTGGCCCATGGCATGCGCCGGGTGGAAGTCCGCTGCGCCGCCTGCGAAGGGCATCTGGGCCATGTCTTCCCCGATGGGCCGGGGGTCAACGGCCTGCGCTATTGCATGAACAGCGCGGCGCTGAGCTTCAAACCGCGTGGCGAAGACCAATAAAGGCCGGTCGATCATCCTTGCCATTCATCTCCTGTACAGCCGCAAAGCGCTTGTAGGCTGATGGGATAGCGCGTAGTCGGGCATGTAGATGGCGAAATCACAATCGACACAATCGCAGGGACGAATGCGCCGGATTTCCAAGCGCATTTTCCAGATTGGACTAATCGGGGGCATTGCCGGCCTGGTTGCACTGGTGGTGGCGGTTGCCGTCGCCATGTCGTCGCTGCCCAGCTATGAGGCGATGAAATCCTCGCCCAATGGGCAAATGATCCGGGTCCATGCCGCCGACGGCACGGTGATCGTCTCGCTCGGCCCCAGCTTCGGCAAATGGCTGCCCTATGACCAGATCCCCGACATCATGGTCGATGCCATGGTGTCGGTCGAGGACAAGCGCTATTACATGCATCCGGGCGTCGATCCCATCGGCCTGACCCGCGCGGCCTGGCTGGCGGTCGCGAATCGCGGCACCGGCCGCCGCATGCAGGGCGCATCGACGATCACGCAGCAGGTCGCTCGCAACATCTTCCTGAACAACAGTTACAGTTTCGGCCGCAAGCTGCGCGAAATGGTGCTGGCGCTGGCGCTGGAGCGGAAATTCTCCACGCAGCAGATCCTCGAGCTCTATCTCAACAAGGTCTATTTCGGCGGCGGCGCTTATGGCGTGGACGCCGCGAGCCGCAAATTTTTCGGCCATCCCGCCATTGACCTCAGTCTGGGGGAGGCCGCGATCATCGCTGGCCTGGTGAAGGCGCCGTCCCGCTATTCCCCGACCGCCGACGCCGAAGCCGCCATCGGCCGCGCCGGGGTGGTGCTTGACGTCATGGTGGAGAACGGAACCATCACCAGCGCGCAGGCCGCCGAGGCCAGGCCGGAGGACGTCACCTTGGCGCCCGAATCGCCGCAGAACAGCGTCCGCTATTTCACCGACTGGGCCTTGCCGCAGCTCGACATGCTGATCGATGAGACCAACGAGCCGCTGGAAGTGTGGACGACCATCGACCTGCGCATGCAGCGCGCGGCCGCCAGAGCGCTGAGCGCCAATGTTCCGGGCGGGGCGCAGGCTGCGCTAGTGTCGTTGGACCGGGACGGGGCGGTACGCGCAATGGTCGGCGGTCTCGATTATGTAAGTTCCAACTATAACCGGGCGACGCAGGCGGAGCGCCAGCCAGGCTCCGCCTTCAAGCTGTTCGTCTACCTCGCCGCGCTGGAGGCCGGGTTCACCCCCGATACCGCCGTGGTGGACGAGCCGGTCGACATCAATGGCTGGCAACCGCGTAACAGCTCCCGCAACTATAATGGCCAGATCGACGTCCGCACCGCCTTTGCCTATTCCATCAACACCATCGCGGCGAAGATGGGCGTCGATGTCGGCTTTCCCGCCATCGCCGACATGGCCCGCCGCTTCGGCATCACCACGCCGATCAACACGCACCCGTCCATGGTGCTGGGCACGTCCGACGTCCGCCTGATCGACATGACCCGCGCCTTCGCCTCGGTCAGCCGCAAGGGCGTGGCCGTGGTCCCCTATGGCATCACGAAGGTTACGACGGCGGACGGCGATGTACTGTACGAGCATCAGGATGACGCCAGCCGCGTGCTGGTCGCCCCCTGGGTCGCGGCGGGCATGACCGACCTTCTCCAGACCGCGGTCAACACCGGCACCGGCCGCGCGGCGCAGATCGGCCGCCCGGTCGCGGGCAAGACCGGCACGACCAGCAGCAACAAGGACGGCTGGTTCCTGGGCTTTTCCAGCGGGATCACCACCGGCGTCTGGATGGGCCGCGACGACGCGCGCGCCGTCGGCGGCCTGCAGGGCGGCCGCGCGCCGGCCCGCGCCTTTGCCCAGTACATGAATGTCGCGGTTGCCCGCCGGGCGGTCGAGACCTTCGATACCGAACTGACCCTGCCCGAATGGCAGTTGGAACCCGATGACGAGGCCTATTTCGGTTCGCCCGACAATGGCATGTATGTCGATGAGCATGGCATGCCGCTGGAAACGCAACCGGGCGAGGGACTGGGCGAGCCGCTGCCGGGCGAAGCGCCACCGGCCGCCGCGCCCCAGCGGCTGGACCAACGCTGGATAGACGAGGTTCTGGGCCGCGAGGGCCGGACAGCTCCGGCCCGCACGCCGCCGCCCGCCGCCGGGCAGAATCCGCAACGCCAGCCGCCATCGGGAACGCCGCCGCAGTAGAGTGATTTCGAGGCATGCCAAGCTGCGTTGCGGATGGCTGAATCTGGATCAATGCTGCCATAACTCCCCTCCCGCTTGCCGGAGGGGCCGGGGGAGGGCCTGTTAGGGAAATGGCGGTGACATGCCCACCCCAACCCCTCCCCTGAAGGGGAGGGGTTATGTCTCCTAACCACCCCTCACCGGCCATCCTCAATGCCTGAAGGAATCACCCCCCGATACGATGCAGCATCGCCCCATTTTCCCGCAGCCATCGCCGCGCGGGCCGGGGATCGCCGCCATAGATTTCGGCATGCCGCGCATGAAAGGCGGGGCTGTGGTCCATATGCGCCAGGTGCGCGACCTCATGCGCGACCGTTGCCTGCCGCACGAACACGGGCGCGCAGATCAGCCGCCAGCTATAGCGGATATTCCCCCCGGCAGTGCAGCTTCCCCAGCGCGACCGGGGATCGCCCACGGATACCTGCCCCAGTCGCAGCCCGGCCTGGCTGGCATAAGCCTCCGTCTCCCGCGCCAGTGCATCGCGCGCCCGGTCCCGCAGCCAGCGTATGGTCCGTTGCGCGACGGCCTCTTCCGGCCCGCCCAGGATCAGGCGTTCCCCTTCCCATTCGACCCGTCTCGGGGCGGCGGGCGACCAGTCAATCCGCACATCGCGCCCCTCCAGCGGAAAGACCACACCGGGGCCAAGGATGATGGCGTCAGGCGCGGATGTCAGTTGCCGTGCCAGCCAGTCCTGCTGCTCGCCCGCCCATTTGATCGCCTTGCGCAGGCTTGCGTCCGGGGGCAGGCCCAGCCGGATCTCGCGCTTGGCCGGATCGACCGACAGGCGGAAAGCGCGCGCCCGCGCATGCCGCCGCACCCGCAAGGGATAGGCGACGCCACCCACCGTCAGCTGATCGTCAGAGCTCCCGTTCCACCACATGATGTTCCAGATCGCCCGCCAATGTCTCCGATATCGTCCAGCCGCGAATCGACTGGCCCGCGCGATGCACCGCTTCTCGATCACCGCAGATCAGATAATGCCATTCCGGCAGCGCTTTTCCAGCCGCGCGCAGCTTGTAGGCGCAATTTTCCGGCAGCCAGGCGATATCCTTCAGCATCGGCAGGGTCAGGCGCAGGCAATCGGGCACATAGGCCTTGCGCCGGCGATAGTCCGTGCACTGGGCGCTATGCCGGTCCAGCAGCTTGCAGGCGACATTGGTGGGGTAGATGCGGCCGGTTTCCTCGTCCTCGATCTTGTGCAGGCAACATTTGCCGCACCCGTCGCACAGCGCCTCCCACTGCCCGCGATCGAGCTCCTTCAGGGGGCGTTCCCAGAAGGGCGTCTCCGTCATTTCACCCAGCGGTCGAGTTCCGCCAGCACCAATTGGGGCGACCCTTCATCCTCGTCGGTGCCGGGCTGATCGGTGGGCAGGATGGCAAGCGGCTTGCCGTCGGGAGCCATCAGATAGGGCGTGCGGCTGTGATCCATCAGATATTCGCCCGCACCGGATTTGTCGTTCCGGGCATAATAGACCGCGAATTCCTTCGCCACGCTCGCGATTTCCTCAGACGTGCCGGTAAGGCCGATCAGCCTGGGGTGAAAGGCGGTGACATAATTTTTCACCACCGGCTGCGTGTCCCGTTCCGGATCAATGGTGATGAACAGCGGCTGCACCCGTGCCGCCAGCGCCGCATCCTGCTTTTCCAGCAGCCTGTAGCCCT
>CBHCMH010000010.1:0-16828 GCA_965974445.1 uncultured Rhizorhapis sp. | reverse complement strand
CGTACTTCCAGCCATGATTCCAGAAATTGCCGGAAACTGAGCACGCCGCCTTGCTCCAGCCGCCGCGCGATGCGCTGGGGCTGTCGCCGGTCGCCGAACACATGATCGAAACGCGTGGCGACGGCCCCGGCATTGGGTGCGTCGGCCATCGCATGGGCCAGGACCTCCAGATGATCTTCGCGCCAAAGGTCGTCCGCGTCGAGGAAGGCGATCCAGTCCCCCTTCGCCTCCCTGATCCCCAGATTGCGCGCGCCATAACCGCCCGGCCCTGGCATCTGGCGGTCGAGAATGCGGATGCGCGGGTCGGTTATGGCGGCGGCAATTTCCCGTCCGCCATCGGTCGAACAATCATCGATGATGATGAGCTCAAGCGGCGACAGGCTTTGCCGAAGAACGCTCCGGGCGGACTGGGCCACATGCGGCGCCTTGTTGTGCAGCGGCATGATGACCGAAAAATGTTGTGCCGTCATGTCAGTCCCCACCCCTGATCCTGGCTCCTAATCCCTGGCGGCCGCTTGGCCGCGAAACAGGCGCCAATATTCAAGCGTGGCGACCAGCGAAAGTTCCACCGTCAGGCGCATGACCGCCAATTTCCGCCGGAGCGAGAGTCCCGGGGCAAGCGCCGCCCGGCGAAGCCTACGGCCGGTATCGTAAAGCGTTGCCCAAAGGACGCGGAGGAGGCGGGCGGGCGTTCCCGTCCTTTCCCACCGGCCGCCGCTCAACCGCTGCCGCTTGCGCACCAGGCTGCCTCGCGATGCCCGCACAGGGTGCAGGACCAGCATGTCGGGCGCATGGATCAGCGGCAGTCCGGCATCGCGAATGCGCAGCGCCATCTGCCGGTCGCCGCCCGATTTCAGCCGTTCATCAAAGCCGCCAAACTCCTGGAATACCGTGCGACGGCTTATCCAATTGGCCGTCGCGCAGTTGCCGCGCGCCGCATAGGCCTGGGGAAAGCTGAAGAGCCGCTCATAATCGCTAAATGCCGGGCCTTCGGTTTCCCCTTCCTCAAACAGTTCGATCCGGCCCGCGAGCACGCCGGCGTCGGGATGCCGCCCGGCTGCCGCGAGTCCCTTTTCCAGCCAATCGGGCGCGGGCAGGCAATCGGCGTCGGTAAAGGCCACGTAGATGCCGCGCGCCTGTCGCAGTCCACGGTTTCGAGCGGCGTAGGAGCCTGGCCGGGGCTCGTTCAGCAGGATCACTCCCGGAAAGGATCGCGCCACATCGGATGTGTCGTCGGTGGAACCATTGTCGACGACGATGATTTCGAACATGTCGCGTGAGAGCGTCTGGGCGCCAAGGGCGTCCAGGCAGCGGCGGAGAAGGCCGGGACTATTCCAAACCGGAATGATAATGCTGATCACGGGCTCATCGTTCATCTGTAACAATCCTGCCGCTACGTCCCTGCATGCGCCAAGGCTCGCCCAGACCTCCGGGTCCGTCAAGCGCTGTACCGCAGTTGCGAAGACGAGCCGGTGGGGGAACTCGTCGAACCGAGAAAGTAGCTTTGGGTTCGCTTCACCCGTCGCCCTAATCTCTCCCCGTACCGCATCCAGGCTAAGCCATTGGGTCAGTTGGGTTGCGCTGCGGCAAAAAATCTTGTTGAATTTCTATCAGTTGGATCGCCCGGGTCGCAAGCGGTGCATTCGGTCCAGCCTATTACGCATAAGGATTAGGAGCATCGGCGCACGCATATGGCAGATGTAGATTCCTCCTGTCCGGTCCTGGTGGTGTCAATGACGGATGCCGCTGAGCGCCGCGCCGCCTTCGCCGCCCGCGCACGTCAGGCGAGGGTCCCGTGGCGCTTTTTCGATGCCCGGACGAAGCTTCCCGCCGGCCTTGCCTATGACAGCGAAGCGGTCGACCGGAACAAGGGGCGGCAACTGACACCTGGGGAAGTCGGCTGTTATTCCAGCCATTACGCCATCTGGAAGGAAATGGTGGGCAAGGGCATACCGCAATGCATCATTCTGGAAGATGACACCATTGTCGATTGGGCGTTTCTTTCGGCCCTGGCGGCGACCGACCTTGCCGCGTGCGACATGCCCTATCTGCGTCTTTACGCGAAGCTGCCGGCCTTTTCCCGCACCGTTACGACCGACTTTATTCAGCGTTCGCGCAGCGTGATCGAGTATGTGGGGCACGCTTATGGGACGCAGGCCTATGCCATCACGCTGGCGGGTGCACAGGCTTTCCTGCAGGCCTGCGCGACGATTCAGCGGCCCATCGACGATCAGATGGACCGGAGCTGGGATCATGGCATTCGCAACCTTGCAGTGTTTCCCGCTCCGGTGATCGAGGAATTCGTGGAATCGGGGATCGGCCCCGCCCGGTTCGGGACGGGCCGGAGCAAGGCCTTTTACACTCCGCGCCAGCGGCTTGTCCGCTGGATCGAGCGTCAGAAGATCCGCGCGATGAAGCTGAGCGTTCTGAGTGGCGGCTGATCCCTATGCATCCGCCGCCGGAGCGCGGTTCGACACGGAATTGCGGCGGCAGAGCAAGCATTCCGTAGGCTGGTCCGTGGTCCGCTTCCTGTCGGACCAGTTTTTTTCCTTCGCCGTTTTCGTCATCCTTGCCCGGCTGCTCAGCCGCGCGGACATCGGGGCCTTCGCCGTCATCGCGATCGTGTCGGAAATCTTCCGGACGATGAGCACGGCGGGCCTCGTCCAGATCGTCGCGCGGGAGCCGGTGCTGACCAGCGAATTTACGGACACCGTCTATCGCGGCCATTTGGCATTCAGCCTGCTGTCCTGCGCCGTCATCCTGGCCGCGGCGCATCCCTTCGCTGAGTTCATGGCCACGCCGCAGATCGCCCAGCCGCTGCAGGTGTTGAGCCTGGTCCTGCCACTGTCCGCGCTCGGGCAAACCCATATGGCGCTGCGGCTGCGCTCGTTCGGGCACAAGACGACGGCGCTGCGGTCGGTTGCCGGCGGGCTGATCGGCGGCGGTGCGGCGGTCGCTGCCGCTTTCGCGGGGCTGGGGCTGTGGGCGCTCGTCATCCAGCGGCTGGTGACGGAGCTTGTCAGTGTGGTCCTCTCCCGCGCCTCCTACCGCTGGAGGCCCGGCTGGGTGTTTCGCTGGTCCATCTTTAAGCGGAATCTGGGCCTCAACGGCAGCCTTACCGCAACCCAGCTCATCGGTATCTTCACGCTCCGGTTGCAGGAACTGGTGATCGGCAATGTCATCGGCATGGTCGCCGTCGGGATTTACAGGACCGCCTGGCGCACGGTGGAGCTGATCTCCAACGGCGCCATCCGCCCCTTCACGACCGTCGCCATGCAGACCATGGCGCGGGTGAAGCATGACAAGGTCGAGCTGGGCCGCGCCTACCGCTGGATGATTTCCAAGGCAGCGGTGATTTCGCTTCCCGCGCTGGCGGGTTTCGGGGTGGTCGCCCCGCTCGCGGTGCCCACCATCTTTGGCCCCAAATGGGCAGAGGCCGGAGAACTGGCGCAGATATTCGCGTTCATGGCGCTGCCCTTCACCCTCAACCAGTTCGCCTCGCCCTCGCTGGGCGCGCTGGGGGCGAGCCGCAGCCTGCTTCTGATCGGGGTCAGCCAGCTTGGCCTTACCGCCCTCTTCACCTTTTTCGCTGCCCCCTATGGCCTGTTTGCGGTCGCCTGGGCGTATGTGGCGCGGGCGTACCTCACCCTGCCGCTGCAGATCATCGCCTTGCGCCGCGCCTCGGGCATTGGCCTGCACGACACATGGGCGGCGATATGGCAGCCGCTTGCGGCGTCCGCGCTCATGGGCGTGGCGCTATATTATGCGCTGCCGGTATCGGCCGGACTGCTGCCCAGTCCCTGGCTGCGGCTGGTGCTGATCATCATGGCGGGTACGCTGGTCTACGGCTTGGCGCTGATGGCTCTGTCGCCGCTTTGGCGGGAGCAGCTTGTTCGGACGTTGCAGAAGGCGAGACGATGACATTCCAGCATATTGACGAGAGGCTGCCCGCCGACGATCTCACGGCGCAATTGCAGGCCCGCGTCGGCGACGAGCTCGCACGGGCCATCCCAGCCGGACCGCTGGCGCTGGTCGATTTTCCCGACCATAGCAATGTCGGCGATTCCGCGATCTGGCTGGGCGAGATGGCGTGGCTCGACGACATGAGGCGAACGCCGGTTTATTCCGCCGCCCTCAACAACTTCGCCGCCGCCGAACTGATGCAATATGCACCGGAAGGGCCGATCCTGATTCATGGCGGGGGCAATTTCGGCACCACCTGGCCGCGACATGAAGCGTTGCGATTGCACCTGCTCCGCCAGTTTCCGGGGCGGCCGATCATTCAGCTTCCCCAATCCCTCTATTATGAGGATGAAGGCGCGGCGCGCGAGATGACGGAAGCCATTCGTGGGCACGGTGCCTTTACCCTGCTGGTGCGCGATGTCCGCTCGCTGGATTATGCGCAGAGCCGTTTCGACTGCGAGGTCCGTCTTTGCCCGGACGCGGCGCTATACCTTGGACGGCTTCAGCGCGCGCCAGCCAGGGCCGACATATTGGCGCTGCTGCGGACCGACCATGAACGCGTCGCTGACGCAGCGGCCCCGCCTTCAGGGACGATCTGCACGGATTGGCTGAATGAGGGCGCTGCCGAAAGAAACCTGATGCGCGCGCGGGTGAAAATCGATTCGCTGCTGTCCTCGACCGCGCAGGCCAAAAGGCTCCGCCGATACCGCATGCTCGCCGCCTGGCGCTTGAGGCGCGGCCTTGCCATCCTGTCGCAGGGGCGGGTGGTCGTAACCGACCGGCTGCATGCGCATATCCTGTCGCTGTTGCTCGACATTCCGCAAGTCGTGCTCGACAACAATTATGGAAAGGTCAGCGGCTTCGCGGCGCAGTGGACGCGGCGATATGGCGGCTTCCACCGCGCATCCTCCCGCGCGGAGGCCTTCGCACTTGCCCGGCAACTTACCGGAGAAAGTTGATATGCTGCAGCGCTTGAAGCGGCGCGCCGGCCGCTGGATCGACTATATGTGCCTCAGCGCCACCGCAAGGCGCATTCGCGCGGAACGGCTCACCTATCTGCCGTTGCGCAAGCTTGTCCGCATCGAATCGGCCCTGGCGGAAATCCGGCGCAACAGGGTCCAGGGCGATGTCATCGAATTTGGCGTTGCGCTGGGCGGGTCGGCCATATTGCTGGCGCAGGCGGCGGGGGAGGGGCGGCGCTTCTTCGGTCTGGACGTATTTGCGATGATTCCCCCACCAACCTCGGAAAAGGACGACGCCAGGTCGAAGGAGCGTTACGAAACCATCGCCTCGGGTCAGGCGTCCGGCTTCGGCGATGATCCTTATTATGGCTATCGCGACGACCTCTACGAACATGTTTCCGCACAGCTCGCCCGTTTCGGCACGCCGGTCGATGGCCAGCAGGTCAATCTGGTGAAAGGCCTGTTCGAGGAGACGCTTCCCACGCTGGACGTTGAGCGGATAGCTTTCGCACATATCGATTGCGACTGGTATGACCCGGTGCGTTATTGTCTTCGCGAGACCGCCCGGCGGCTTGCGCCCGGCGGGGTAATCGTCATTGACGACTATAATGACTATGCTGGATGCCGGACCGCGGTGGACGAATTTCTGGCCCGGAACGGCGATTTCGATATGGAGCCCGGCCTGAACCCGATCTTGCGTCGCGCCGCCTCTGCGCGGCCGCCCGCCCACTGAACAAGGTATAGCCGCACAGCAGCCCATAGAATGCAAGCCCCTCCACTTGCCAGAAGGGCATGGTGGCGAAGTTGAGGATGATGAAGCTCAGATGCGCGGCGGCGAGCATCAGCCGTTCCTCCCCGCGCGCCCTCAGGGCCAGCAGGAACATGCTGACCCACAGCAGCACCATCGCGCCCAAACCGAACGCGCCCAATTCATAGAGGGTGCCGATCAGCGTGTTGTGTGGATAGACAGTGAACGTTTTCGTCCAGGTCTCCGAGCCAAAGCCGAACAGCATCTGCGTCGGCGTGCCTGCGGCATAGGCGTAGAGATATTGGCTCCAGATCAGCGCGCGCCCCGACATCACCTGGCGGTCCAACTGCGTGAATTCGCGTGGCGGCTTGATGAGCGAACCCGGGTCGGACAGGAAGGTAACAAGATCCGCGAAGCGCTCATGGAAGGCCAGAATGGCGAGCGCCGCGCAGGCCGATACGATGACCAACGCAACGGCGGCAACGGGGCGGCGCTGTTCTGGCCGTACATATTCAGTCAGAACACCCCAGGCCGCCGCCAGGGCAAGCGGACCGACGGCGAATATCGCAGTGCGATAGCCCGCGAGGACAATGCCGGTGAGCGCCGCAATCATGAAAGCGATACGCAGGGCCGGGTGCAATTGCCTCGCCAGGCAAGCCGCCATGAACGCCGTCGCCATGGCAAGGGAGAAAGCGGCCTCGTGACTGTAGCCGCCGATCCACACAATGTCGCCGCCAAGTTCCGACCCCTTGGGCAGGTTGAGCGCCAGCGACAGCCACTGGAACAGCAGCAGCGGCGCAAAGGCCCAGAGAAGCAGCGGCATCAGCTTTTGCTCCTCATCCTGTCTCAATGCTTCGAATGTGGCGATCAGTATGATCGTGAAATAGGCGTATTTGACCGCGACGCCGATCGATCCGGACGGGTCACCGTTCAACACGCCGCTCAACAGCACCAGGATGATGAGCAGATATACCGGCAGCAGCGCCAGCAGCATCAGGTGCCGCAGCCGGATGACCAGCAGACCGACTCCCGTTAGCGCAATGGACGCGACGGCATTGCCGGAAAGCCCCGCAAACAGGGGTTTGAACATGTAGATATGATAGGCGCCGAAAATATAGCGCGCCCAGAGAGCCGCCAGTACAAAGCGCCCGGACGCGCTCTTGATCCGGACTGCCGCGAGTACCACCAGCACCAGCAGCAGCAGCGTGACGGGCGCCAATATGCCGATGCCGAAGGACGGCACGGAAGCCGCGGCGCCGCCGTTCATTGCAGCGCAACTCCGTCAGGCATAATAGCTTTTGTAGGCGCTGTAATAATAGCCCATGTCGCCATAGCCGGCCTGCGTCTGTGCTACCATATCGACCAGGGTCAGGCTGGCGCCGATCACATTCGCGCCGACCTCGTCCAGTTGACGCAAGGCGAGTTCGGCTGCCTTGGCGGGCGTCTTGCGCCAGCGCACCAGCATGACGACGCCGTCCGCCATGGCGGACACAACGCGGCTGTCATCGACCGGCAGGACCGGCGGCGTATCAAGTATGACCAGGTCGAAGCGAACGCGCAATTCGGCGAGCAAGGCAGCAAAGGCCGGGCTGTCAGACAGCGACAGGTTGCTGCTGTCATCCGCCCGCTGCGCCAGAACATAAGCTCCGGTCGCCTCATCCACGAACAGAGCTTCGTCCAATGTGCCCTGGCCCGCCAGCAGCCTTGCAAGGCCGGTGGTCTTGACCGGAGTGAATTGCAGGCTGGAGGAACGGCGGCGGACGTCGCAATCGACCAGAACCACTCGCGATCCTGCGAGTGCGGCCGAGCGGGCCAAGCAGATCGCTGTCGTCGTCTTGCCCTCACCGGGTAGCGAGGAGGTGATGGCCACGACGGTGCCGCGGCTGTCCGGCAAGGCGAAGTGAATGGAAGTGCGGAGCCGACGGAACGCCTCGGCAAAGGCCGATTGCGGCTTGTCCACGACAATCTGGATTGCCGGTGCGCCAGCTTCCTCCTTGGTGAGTTCGGGCAGCCTTGCCGTATCCGGAACCGATCCCATCGACTGCACGCCCAAGGCTCGTTCAATGCCGTCGCTCGTCTCGATCCCGCGCTCCAGCAGTTGAAGAATGGCGACTGCGATGGAGGATGCGGCCAGCGCCGATACGATACCGGCGGCGATGAAGATCATCAGGTTGGGCGAGACCGGGAAAACGGGAATTCCAGCCCGTGCGATAATGTGGGAATTGCTACGCTCAAGGCCTTTCTGCGCCCGCGTCTGCTTATAGCGGTCCAGAAAGGCCTGGTACAGAACGCGCGCTGAATCTGCGTTTCGTTCCAGCTCCGCCAGACGAACCGACGCCGAATTGTTGGTGGCCAGAGTCCCCTCGGTCCGGTTCAGCGATCCGGCAATCGATCCGGTCCGCTGCCGGGCCGCATTCGCCTGAATCCTGACGTTGGAGACGATTCGCCTCACCTCGCCGTTAATCTGTTCATCAATGTCGCGAAGTTCCTCCTGCGCGGTTTGGAGTTCCGGGTAGCCCGGTCCGTAGCGTTGGCGCAGCGAAGCGATCTTTGCGCTGACTTCCGCCCGCTGTGACCGGAGCTGGCTAACCACGGGGGAATTGAGCGCTTCGCCCAGTTCGTCGCCGCTCTTGCCGCCTGCAAGCTGCGCCTGCGCGGTTGACAGGCGGGCATCCGCCTCAGCCTGATCGGCACGCGCCTGAGCAAGTTGACTGTTGAGACTGCTCAATTCTTCCTGAGTGATGCTGCTGTTGGCGGAGGCCGCGAACAGTCCGTGCGCCGCGCGATACTGGGCAACGGCCGCTTCGGCCGTCTGCACCTGCGTGCGCAACTGGTCCAGTTGGGCTTCCAGGAATTTGTTGGCCCGTTCGGTCGCGCCGGACTTGTCCTCGACCTGCGCAGCGACATAATTCTCGGCCAGGCTGTTCGCTATCCGTGCCGCGGTCTGCGGCGAGCTGGATTCGACGTCCAGCCGGATCGCGTAGGAAAAACCCTCGCGCGTTACCGTCAGGCGGGAAAGCAGGATGTTGACGGCGGTGCGTCGCGCCTGATCGGCGGGTACAGGAACGCCCTCCTCCAACGCCGGGTTGAATTCGGGGTCGTCGGTAAGCTTCAGTGCGTCAACAACTCTTCCCGCCAGTTCCGGAGACTGCAAGACCTGCACTTCGGTATCGACAGAGGCGGAATCCGGCGCGACATCGGGGACAACCTGTTCGACCTGCAGGACCTGCTCCCCGCTGCGTTCCAGGGCCACACGCGCTGACGCCAGATAACGCGGCTCGGTCAACAGGTAGGCGATAGCGGTGGCTGTCAGCATGACGGCGCTGACGGCCAATATGACGCCCAGCCGGCGGCGGATGATGCCCGCGATTTTGTGAATGTCGATCAGCGCGCCTTCATCGACGAGTGCAGGCTCTCTCTTGGGGCGCTCTATGGGCCCCTGGGTGCGGGCATCCATCATTGCTGCCCTTTCAAATCCAAGGAAACGCAAGGGATTGGATCTGCCACCATGGTCGACATGCGAATGCACTTCATAATTCAGCCCCCGGATTTTGATGGATTCTTGTGCACGAAGAGTAGCGGTCCGGCACATTGTTCCGGTGGTGTCTGATGCCACCAGCCTTCGGCGCAAAGCCGTGGAGCGGCAAGCCCCGGTCGCCGGAACGTGCCGCATCCGCGTTCTATGTGTCGCGTTAACCCGTTCGCAACCGCTCCGATTAACGCAATGGAAAGCGGGTCGGTGTTACTCATGCTCCATCGCCCCCGACCTTTTGCACAGGGGCAGGAGATGGCCATGAACACAGCCTGCCAGTCGCCCCTTCGCCCCGCAAGTGCGCGGGCTTTCGACAGCTTCTATCATCGCCGCACGCCACAGTGGCGTGATCGCGGCGCGCTGCTGCTGGCTCTTGGCGGCGCGACGGCGGCGGGCGTCGTCATATTGCTTTCGGCCCTGGCCCTTTTGGGCTGAACATCCGTCTCTTGCGAAGGGAAGCAAGGCCGAAGCGATTGTCATCTGCCAACGCCGTGATAGGAAAGACCGGCATTTTCCACATCGGTCCTGGGATAGATGTTGCGAAGATCGACGAGCACCGGTTGGCTTAACAGCGATTTGACCCGGCCAAGGTCGAGCGCACGAAAAGCGTCCCATTCCGTCACGATGGCAAGCCCATCCGCGCCCTCCATGGCGTCATAGGGACCGTCGCAATAGGTGACATTCTCCAGCACCAATTTTGCCTGCTCCATGCCTTCCGGATCGAAGGCGCGGACCTTGGCGCCCGCGTCCTGCAGCGTGCGGACCACGGCGATGGCCGGTGAATCGCGCATGTCATCCGTATTCGGTTTGAAGGTGAGGCCCAGGAGCGCAATCGTCTTGCCGCGCACGTCGCCGCCCATGGCCGCAATGACCTTGCGTCCCATGGCCCGCTTGCGGTTGTCATTGACCGCGACAACGGCTTCCACGATCCGCTGCGGCGCGTCGAAATCCTGACTGGTTTTCAGCAGCGCCAATGTATCCTTGGGGAAGCAGCTGCCGCCATAGCCCGGCCCGGCGTGCAGGAATTTGGCCCCGATGCGGTTGTCCAGCCCGATGCCCCGCGCCACGTCCTGAACGTCCGCGCCAACTTTTTCGCACAGATCAGCGATTTCGTTGATGAACGTGATCTTGGTGGCGAGAAAGGCGTTGGCGGCATATTTGGTCAGTTCCGCGCCCCTGCGGGTCATGACTACCAAAGGGGACTTGTTGAGGTACAAGGGGCGGTAGATCGCCCGCATGACATCAGTCGCGCGCTCCTCGCCCGATCCGATGACGATGCGGTCGGGCCGCTTGAAATCGTCGATGGCCGCGCCTTCGCGCAGGAATTCGGGGTTGGACACCACCGCCACATCGGCGGAAGGGTTGGCCTCTCGAATGATCCGTTCAACCTCATCGCCCGTACCCACCGGCACGGTCGACTTGGTGACGATCACGGTAAAGCCATTGACGGCGCGAGCAATCTCCTCGGCAGCCGCGTGGACGTAGCGAAGGTCCGCATGTCCGTCGCCCCTGCGGGAAGGCGTGCCCACGGCGATAAACACCGCATCGGCATCCTTTACCCCTTCGGTCAGGTCGGTCGTGAAGCGCAAACGCCCGGCTGCCACGTTCGTCGCAACCAGATGGTCAAGGCCCGGCTCATAGATCGGCATGCGCCCTTCCAGCAGGGCTGCGATCTTGGATTCGTCCTTATCGACGCAAACGACATCGTGGCCGAAATCGGCAAAGCAGGCTCCAGATACCAGGCCGACATAGCCCGAACCAATCATCGTCAAGCGCATTGGAAGCGACCCCCTTCATAAACGTCCTTCCAACGCGGTTGGTAGCACCGAGTTCCCGTGCGGGTCTTGCCGGTCATATGTATAGCCCCTTTGTGGTCAGTTTCGTTCATTCGCCCTACCCAATCGGATAGGTTTCCGCATCAATATTCCAGCAACAATATGTCCAATCCAGCGTCCAGCCGGGAACGGCCAACCGGTCTGTGCCTCAGTTCAGATGCTGCAGGTGCGATGCAGACGTTCGACGGAAAAGCGGGAAATTCCATCTTCCTTACCCGCCTGAATGAGCGGCCGATTGGTTACCGGATGGTTGTAGAAATAGGTCCACGCACGATAAAGTGATCCGGCTTGCTCCACTGTCACCATTTCCCGCCGATACTCCAGCGGATGGTCAAAGCGGGGGGAGCATTCCTCAAAATCGTCCAGTAGCGGAAGGATATGTTCTGGCGCGGCCATGCGGTAAAGGTCCCCTTCCACCCATTGATCGGGAGCGTCAGCCGAAACGAGACCTGGGTACCAGTCGATAAGGTACAGCAGCCCCTGGGCCTGCGACACGCCCATCCAATCGGATCCATCCTCGAGGATTTTCGCCATGGGATGACCACTCCCGCGCCGCAACGAGCCATAAACGAACAGAAGATCCAAGCCGCGAACGATCACTTCTTCTTTTGGTCCCGCGAGGAAGGCGTCGAGCGCAACAGCAGGTCGTCGGTGACCGTCATCGCGAACACGGGAGCGTGGTCGGCTGGCGCCTCGGCCACAGCATCCACGAACATGTCTCGGGCCTCCTTGTCGTCATAGACCATCTTGCGATCAAATGCGGCCTGCCAACTTTGCTCGTCGGGCCATTCGGCGTAACCGACAAAACGTCCATCGCTATTCTGGTGCAAGCGAGAGCCGTAGGAACCATAAATGCGCGTGATTGCCTCGGTACCGCGCCGCCAGGCTTCGCGGAACTGCTCCTCCTTGCCTGGATGCACCCGCCACCAATAAACCGCCACGAACATCTCTCTTTCTCCTCTCGCCCATCAAACGTGGGACATGGTGCTTTTTCTTAAATTGCGTGCTTTCAGGCTCGCTCTGAACAGCGGCAGCGGAGTCTGAAGGAACTGCTGGGGCGTCATTCCGATGAACTGCCGGAACTCGCGATTGCGATGCGATTGATCGAAAAAACGTAGTTCCGCCAATTCTTCTTCATGCTGATCCCCGAAGCCGGCCATAGCGGATGCCATATTCAAGAATCGGCTGATCCGCAGCACCAGCTTGGGGCTGAGGCCGAAACAATTAAGGCTGAGACGTTCGAATTGTCTCGGCGAAAGATGGAGCTGCGCCGCTACATCCTTCACCTGGCGTGTGCAATCTGCACGGGCGATCCTTTCAAACTCGCCCATCGCAGCGCTTATTCGCCATGTGCCGATTCGCTTCAACTGGCGATAGGCTTCGTCTTCAAAGGCGCGAATGATGTCCCGATCGTCGCTGAGTTGCGATACGGCGTCCTGCAAGCGGTCCACACCGGGTCCCCAAACTTCCCTGAACGGCACTATATGGTCTGAAAAATCGCTTGCGGGCCGATCAAACAGCGCTTGCCATCCAGATGGACGGATCACCGCGGCAATTAGATGAAAAGAACCCTTGACGCGAATGCGAACCCGCCCGCTGGTGCAGCCCGCAAAGGCCATGGCGGGCAACTCCGCCCATTGGTCGGGACCGTCCGACTCGGCCGCCCAAACGCCATGTTGAACAATGCGGAACGCCGCCCTGTCGTATAATGCAATGTCCACATGTTCCACTTCGTCCGGCTGCTGGCCGGAGACGACATGGTACCGGCTGACAAAATGGGAGAGCGCAGCCGACGGCAAAAAAGTGCGCAATACCACCATGTGGTTGCGGTCCTTTAAAAACATTGCTCGCAGATGACAGGGTAGATGCTCCCGATAACCCGCGCAATAGGCCTGCCGTGTTGGCTTGCGACGGGCTGCGGTAGGCCGATGGGGACCCTATGCGCCGCCGATGCTGGTAACGAAATCCTCGGTGCGGCGCTTCATTTCGGCGAGACGTTGGTCCACCGACAGGAAGCCTTTTTCCAGCCGGCCCACATTATCGACCATCTTTTCGGTGTCTGTCCGGATCGCCCCGATCGTTCCCGAGATGCTGTCGGCGGTACGGGCGGTTTCATCGACGGAGGCGGCAATCATGGTGACCGTGTGGTTTTGTTCTTCGATGGACTGGCGCATTTTCAACGCGGACTGCTGGACGGTCTGGATGGTTTGGCAGATCAGGTCGTTGGCGTTCACGGCTAGCTGTGTCGCGGACTGAACGGCCAGAATCTTGCTGGCGATGTCGTCGGTGGCGCGGGCGGTCTGGGCGGCGAGCGATTTTACTTCCTGTGCGACGACGGCAAATCCTCTGCCAGCATCACCCGCACGTGCCGCCTCAATTGTTGCGTTGAGCGCGAGCAGGTTTGTCTGGCCTGCAATGTCGCGGATGGAGCCAAGGATCGACTCGATCGATTGGACCTCGCCGGAGAGGTGCCGGCTGTTCTGGACCGCCTCGGCCGATTGGGCCTCTGCGTCGGTAAAAACATGACTGGTCTTTTCCAGTTCCTGTTCGACCGCTGCGATCGTCTGGGACAGGCCGGCGGCGGTCCGCGCCGCTTCAAGCATCGACATGGATGATTGCTTGGCCGCCATGGCGACCTCGGAAGCGCGGGAAAGCGTCAGGCGTGCCGCGTTGCTGGTTTCGGCGGTTTCTCGACGCAGTTCGGCCGAATCGTTCAAGGCCACATCCAGCTGCTGTGCGACATCATGCCGAAAGCTTTCTCCCGCCTTGCCGCGCCCTTCCGCGGCCTGATGCTTTTCCAGTTCGGTTAGCGCCGACAGGATGATCTCCGTCTGAAAATAGGTCAGGCGATGTAAAGTCGGGAAAAGGATTGCCAACTTTTGTGGCTGGTCGGTAAATTTCTGCCGCATGCCAAGCCCAATGCGCGCGGCTATGTTTGCCAGCGCCCGTGCGATCAAGGGTCCGGTTATTCCGTACTTGAAGAAATGCTTGGCTGGTTTCGCAACCTCCGCCACCCAGTCGCCATTGACCGGATGCTCGTACATTTTTCCGGTATTCTCGAGGGCTTTTTCAATCCAGGCAGCCTGGAATTCGGCCGGAATGTTCATCCGGTCAGCACCTACGAATTCCGACCGCCAGCTTTGTTCCGCGATTGGCAATATGATGTCCGAACATTCCGCCCATAATAGCCGGATGTCGCGTTCGAACTGCCCGTCGGGATTGTACACGCGCGCGCGCAAATCCAATGCCTCACCGGAAAGCCTGGCGCTCTGATATCGATAGGGTGCAGTCGGCGAAACGCCAGCTTCTTCCATGGCCAAACTCTCCTTATCCTCCGGATAATGGGGTTTGGTAAATTATTGCTTAATTGCGCGATGTGATGAGCAGGAACAAATAAAGCCGGACCAAGATGATCCGGCTTTACTGCGTAACAAACCGTCTGTTGGGGCGGTTCAGTCCTGTTTCGGCTGCAAATTCACAGCCGCGTATTTTCCACGCCGATCAACTTCGAGTTCAAAGTCCAGTCTGTCACCCTCGTTAAGGGCGCTCATTCCGGCGCGTTCAACCGCGCTGATGTGGACGAATGCGTCGGGCTGTCCGTCGTCGCGCTGAATAAAGCCGAAACCCTTCATGGCGTTGAAGAACTTGACCGTCCCGCTGGCCTTTTCGCCAGTGAGCTGACGTTGCGGGCCACGGTCGCCGCCGCCAAAACCGCCCCGGTCGGGCCGGGGAGGGGGTGGACCGCGATCGGTAACCGGCAATGGTTCACCCTCGATCTTCAGGTCCGTGGCGGAAACCTTGCCGCCCCGGTCAACCAGCGTGAATTCCAGCGGCTGCCCTTCGGCAAGGCCTGTAAAGCCCGCCTGTTCGACTGCGCTGATGTGAACGAACACGTCTTCGCCGCCATCATCGCGAACAATGAAGCCAAAGCCTTTCTGTCCGTTGAAGAACTTTACGACGCCTTTGCCTTCGCCAACGACCTGTGCGGGCATGCCGCCACGCGCTCCGCCGCCGCCAAAGCCGCCACCACCGCCGAAGCCACCGCTCCGGGGAGCGCCGCCGCCGAAGCCACCGCGGTCGCCTCCGCCGAAGCCGCCGCGATCACCGCCGCCAAAACCACCACGATCACCGCCAAAGCCGCCGCCGAAACGACCGCCGCCCTGTTCCGAATATCCGCCGTAACTTTCGTCGCCGAAACCGTCCCGCTTGTCCTTGCCGCGCCCGCCGCGGCGCCCTCTGTCAAAACTCATGCCCTGTTAGTCACTTTCGCTTCGTCCCCATTACATAAGGATATGTCTGACGGACGAAGGCCACACCATACCCGTCGCAAAAAGAAGCGACACCAGATTCGGTATAGCGGATTTTTACTAGCCGCGCGAATGTTTTTGCGATGGGGTGCTGGCTTAATCCCTTATCGCACTTCATGCAGGAGCCATGCGGGACTTGTTCAATCCTTGAACCCGTTATTGGGCCCAGCCGCGAGCAGGCTTTGCAATGCATGGACTGAATGTCAAAAGCCCGCATTCTCTGGCGCTTGGATGCAATAAGCTTGCGCTTGAATAAAGCATTGGGCAAAGGGCGAAAGCTATGATCGACATGTTCGCTATTTTCGCCGACCCGGCTGTCTGGGCCGCCCTGGCCGCGCTTGTGGTGATGGAGGTCGTGCTTGGAATCGACAACCTGATCTTCATTTCGATTCTGTCCAACAAACTGCCGGCCGAGCAGCAAAGCAAGGCGCGGCGGCTGGGCATCGCGCTGGCGCTGGTCCTGCGTCTGGCGCTGCTGTCGGGCATTGCCTGGCTTGTTGGGCTGACGGCGCCGATCTTCGATCTGGGGCTGGTTGGGCCGATCGATGAACTGAGTGGCCATCCGGTCTATGAGACTGCCTTCTCTGCTCGCGACCTGATCCTGATCGCGGGCGGCCTGTTCCTGGTGTGGAAGGCGACCAAGGAAATCCATCACAATATGGATGTCGAGGCGTCGGGCAATCTGCTTGACAAGAAGGGGCATGCCGCGATCAGTTTTGGATCGGTGATCTTTCAGATCCTGCTGCTCGATATGGTGTTTTCGATCGATTCGATCCTGACTGCGGTTGGCATGACCGACCATCTGCCGGTCATGGTGATCGCCGTGCTGGTTGCGGTGGCCGTGATGCTGCTCGCCGCCGATCCGCTGGCGAAGTTCATTGACCGCAATCCCACCGTGGTGATGCTGGCGCTGGGCTTCCTGCTGATGATCGGCGCGGTGCTGATCGCCGACGGCTTCGGCGTGCATGTGCCCAAGGGTTATATCTATGCCGCGATGGCTTTTTCCGCCTTCGTCGAAACGCTCAACATCATGGGCCGCCGCGCCCGGACGAAGAAAGTCACGGACGGCGTGACCGAAACGGTTCATTGAGTTGTACGGCGCGCGCGCCTAGAGAAGAATTATGACAGTTCATTTCCATGAAGAAGATCTTCCCGAAGGCGTGCTCGCCGACGGGGCGGTCGCCGTAGATACCGAAACCATGGGCCTGCTGACCCCGCGCGACCGGCTTTGCGTCGTGCAGATCAGCGATGGCCGGGGCGACGAGCATCTTGTCCGTTTCGGGCCGCGCAGCAGCTATGCCGCCCCCAACCTGAAGAAGGTGCTGGCCGACCCCGCGCGGCTCAAACTATATCATTTCGCCCGGTTCGATCTGGCCGCGATCCAGCATTATCTGGGCGTGATGGCCGCGCCGGTCTATTGCACGAAGACCGCGTCGCGGCTGGTGCGGACCTACACGGACCGGCATGGGCTGAAGGACCTT
>CBHCMH010000009.1:0-16870 GCA_965974445.1 uncultured Rhizorhapis sp. | reverse complement strand
GACAGATCAAATCGATCGGCGGTGAAACCGACACGAGCGTTCAATGTCGAATAGGCAGGGGTCGGTCGCGCCAGGGGATTGTAGTCGAAGGTTCCTGGCTGGGTCGCACCGGCCCTGCGTCCACGTGACGTGTACGTGAAATCCAGCCGTGTGTAGAAGTCCAGATTACCGATTGGCAGGTTGTATACGCCGGACATGGCAGTGTTCCAAGGCGCGCTCGCCCCGGGAACGCCGGAACCACCGGGGAAGACAGTCCCGGTGCCGCGAACCACGTCATCATCGAAGGTGGCCTTGGTATAGCCGACCGAACCGGTAAGGCTCAGGCCCTTGAGCGGCCGGACTTCCAACGACACATCAAATCCTTTGGCGGTCGCATCGCCGGCATTGTCGACGAAACTGTAGCCACAGGTTGGAAGACCGATATTTGTCTGAATATTCTTCCATTTGATGACATAACCGCTCACCGCGATGGACGTGCTGCCGCCAAGGATGCGGTTCTTGCTCCCCAGCTCGTAGCTCCAGACCGAATCCGAATCATACGTCGTGGGAGCAGAACTGTACCCTAAACTGCCCAGATCGGCGTCACAGACGTTAGGCGGGATGATCGGCCCCGACCCGCCGGGGCGGAAACCTTTTGCTGCGGTGGCATAGAAGAGGTTGCGTGAATCCGGTTCATAGGTCAGGCCGAACTTGGGAGTGACAGCTGTCTCTGCCTTTTTGGACCTTGCGCTGGGATAGGCGGGCACGAATGGACCCTCACCCACCGTGCAGGTGCCGCCCGGTCCCATATAGACCTCGCAGGGCGTTCCGTAGGGCGCATTGATGTTGCTCTCCGGACCCAGCAGATCGACCCTCTGTTTGAACCAGTTTCGCGAAACTCGTACGCCTGCGGTCAACTTCAACGTGCTGGACAAACGGAAGTCGGCCTGAGCAAAACCGGCCAACTGGGTTTCGTCAACGCGCCGGTCCTCATCGTAGCTGACCGACCCCGGAAGAAGCGGCGTGCCAAAGGTATTGAGGAACGCGGTCGAGCCCGGCCCGAACGGCTCGCCATCGGTCACGCCGAACGGAATCCCGCCGAACGAGATCACGGGAAGATTGGCGGTGAAATTCTGGGAGATCGGTTGCCGTGCCTGCTGCACATTATCGGAATAGAAGGCCCCGACCAACCATTGCAGGGGCGAATCCGCATTGCCTGATTGCAGCCTCAGTTCCTGAACGAGGTTCCTTTGCTTGTTGGTGAAATCAGAGTTGGCGCGCGCACCCACCGGCGGGACGAATTGCTGAGTCAGATAGCGGAAATAATATCTTGTATAATCGGCCCGCTGGCTTTGCTTGCGATCAAAATATGACGTGTTGGAGGTCAGTGACGCGAAGCCGAGATCCCAGTTGATCCGCAGCGCGGGCAGCAAGAATCGATCATTGCCATGCTCCCGGTCCGTGCCGGAAAGGGCCGTCAATGTCGGATCGGTTGCAGGATCGCCCGCCTGATACAGGAAACGCGCATATTGGGCCTTGTCCGGGTTGGACGCGGCAAGCCAGAAAAGCCCCACCCCGCCGTCGTTGCGCGTCTTCTGATACGTGATCGACGGACTCACTGTGAAGTTGTCGCTCAATTCAAACAGAAGGGCGCCGCGCAACAGAAGCGCCGTGTCGGAGTTCGCGTTCTTGTTGATTGTCGATGTCTTGGTGAAAGCTATCGAGTCGCCATAGGATGCGGCACTGGGGTCCAGTATCGTGTATGTGCCGTCTACATCGTCAATCCAGCCACCATTGCGGCGATAATAACCGCTTACCCGGAAACCGATCTTGTCCTGAACGATCGGGCCTCCGACGGCAGCGCCCAGTTCGTAACTTGCAGCCCCGCTCCGCGTCGATGCGATTTCGGCTCGTCCCCGATAGGAATAATCGGTTACACTTGGCTCGGTCTGGATGAAGCGGACAGTACCGCCCTCCGAACCTGCGCCGAACAAAGTTCCCTGAGGACCGCGAAGAACTTCAACGCGTTCGATGTCGAACAGACTTGGAAAGGCCGTGCTGGGAGCGTAACCCAGATTGCGGGCCTGGATCGGCGTTTCGTCAATATAAATACCCGTCGTCGAGGCCCCGGCGGTGGAGGCAATCCCACGTATAGATATCTCATTGCCGCCGATTGAGCTTTTCTGCAGCGACAGGCCCGGTGTCAGCCGGACCACATCCGCAAACTCGCGCGCTCCTCTGGCTTCCAGTTCCTCCTGAGAGAAAGCACTGACACTAATCGGAACTTTCGACAGCGTCTCCGATCGGCGGGTCGCAGTCACGACTATCTCGCTCGTGCCCTGCGCCTCGGTGTCGTTCGCAGGGTTCCCCTGCTGCGCCTGCGCCGATGTCGCGGCCATCATGGCCGACATCGCAACCCCAACCAGCAGGTTGTCATATATCTTTCGAAAATCCCCCATTGTCTGAACTCCCTATAATGCCCGCATTTGCGTTGAAGACGCAACTATCTAGCAGTCGTCTCCTATCGTCTTCTACTCGATCTTACAGGCCGGGCTGCGCCTTGAGTGCCACGTCATAAGGTTTGTAGTGCCAGATAGCCATGCCATCGCCGGTCCCCCACCTTGCGGGACGGACCGTCTCAACCGCCACTGCCCCTACTCCCCTGAAGAATGTCCGCGATCTGGAACGGCGTCGCCTCATTTTCGATGGTCGGCGGGATGGTCCATTCCTGGCCGTTGGCGATCTTGCGCAGGAGGCTTCGCAGAATCTTGCCCGAGCGGGTCTTTGGAAGCGCCGGAACGACATGAACGTCGCGCAGGGCCGCGACGGGGCCAAGTTCGCGCCGAACCGTCGCCACGACATGTCCGGGCAAAGCGGCCTCATTGCAATCCTTCCGCGCTACGACGAAACCTATAGGCACCATTCCCTTGATCGCATCGTCCACGCCGATGACGGCGCATTCGACGACGCCTTCGACTGCGGCGACGATCTGCTCCATCTGCCCCGTCGAGAGACGATGGCCAGCCACGTTGATGATGTCGTCGGTACGCCCCATGACGAAGACAAAGCCGTCCTCATCCACATAGCCGTAATCCCCGGTTTCGTAATAGCCAGGAAAGCGCAGAAAACACTTGGTGTAGGCTGCGGGATTGTTCCAGAGCCCGCGGAATGCACCGGGCGGCAACGGCTGGCGGATGATTATTGCGCCATTGCTGCCTGCCGGCCGCTCAACGCCATCCTCATCGACGATCAGCACGTCGTAGCCCGGAACAGGCGGCCCCGCGCTACCGAGACTCCTCCGCTTGTCGCCCAGCGCCAGACAGGGCGCGATTGCCGGCCAGCCTAGCTCGGTCTGCCACCAGTGATCGATCACCGGAAGGCCTGTGTGCCGTTCGAGCCAGAGCACGGTGTCGGGATCGGCACGCTCGCCGGCAAGGAATACGGCAGTCAGGTCGCTGGTGCCGATTTCGGCCAGCAGTTGCGCATCTGGATCTTCCTTGCGGATTGCGCGAATCGCGGTGGGAGCGGTGAAGAACGTCTTGACCCTGTTTGCCGCGATCGTTCGCCAGAATACTCCGGCATCGGGCGTGCCCACAGGCTTGCCCTCATAGAGGATCGTCGTCGCCCCGACGAGGAGCGGTGCATAGACGATGTAGCTGTGGCCAACCACCCAGCCCACGTCGGAGGCCGCCCAGAATACGTCTCCCGCGCCGATCCCGTAGATGTGCGCCATCGACCAGGCGAGCGCCACCGCATGGCCGCCATTGTCGCGGACCACCCCCTTGGGCGTTCCGGTAGTACCTGATGTGTAGAGGATATAGAGCGGGTCGCCCGAGTCGAGCATGACGCATGGCGGCGCCGGATCGCCGGCAACCGCCTCGCGCAGCTCCGCCCAGTCCTGGTCGCGCTCCGGGTTCAGCTCAGCGGCAAGCTGATCGCGCTGCAGCACCACCACGTGACTAACCGGATGCGCAGCGGACGCAACGGCGTCATCGACGATCGGCTTATAGGGAATGACGCGCGTTACCTCGATCCCGCAGCTCGCCGTCATGAGCAGCTTCGGGCGGGCGTCGTCGATGCGTTTGGCCAATTCGTGCGCCGCAAAGCCGCCGAACACGACTGAATGGATCGCACCGATCCGGGCGCAGGCCAGCATCGCGAAAATCGCCTCTGGCACCATCGGCATGTAGATGACCACGCGATCTCCGCGCGCGATGCCCAGGCGCAGCAGCATCGCGGCCACGCGTTGGACTTCGTGAAGCGCCTCATCGAAAGTCCAGCGCATCGAAGTTCCGGTGACGGCACTTTCGTAGACAAGAGCCGTCTGACCGCCCTTCCCCTGCAGCACATGGCGATCGAGACAATTATGGCATGTGTTGAGGACGCCGCCCGGAAACCAGCCCTCCTCAGGATCGAAGGCGCGGCGCGGCGGTACGGCCCAGTCGATGGCTTCGGCGGCGTCCGCCCAGAACGCCTCGGGATCCTCAAGGCTCCTGCGCCAGGCGGCAGTGTAGCGCGGCTCCATAGCGCCGTTGTCAGGCCCATTTTCATGAGGCATGTCAGTACTCATCGGGTCTTGTCCTGATTTTTTGGTTCGACCTTCGCCGCTTGTGCGGCAAGAGCCGCCATTTCAGCCGGCGTGAAAACCCGTCCCCGCGTGAGAAACCGTTTTTCGCGGCCATTATCCAGGCTGAACATCCCTCCGCGCCCCGGCACCACGTCAAGAATCAACTGGGTATGCGCCCAGGCGGCTGCCTGAGCCTCCCCGATATAGACCGGGACATCGTCCACCATGCCGAGCAGGATGTCACTCCCGCCGATACGAAACCCGTCTGCCGGATAACACATCGGCGAGGAGCCGTCGCAGCACCCCCCCGACTGATGGAACAGCAGCGCGCCATGATCCGCCTTCAGCTCGGCGATGAAGGCAAGCGCGGCCGACGACGCGACGACGCGTGGAATCGCTGCCGGCGCATCGGTTTCCACTGCGCTATCCGCCACGGCAAATCATTTGCCGCATCAGAAGAAGCCGAGCTTCTTCGGGCTGTAGCTCACCAGCATGTTCTTCGTCTGCTGATAGTGATCGAGCATCATCTTGTGGTTTTCGCGGCCGATGCCGGACTGCTTGTAGCCGCCGAACGCAGCGTGCGCCGGGTAGGCATGGTAGCAGTTCGTCCACACCCGGCCCGCCTTGATGTTGCGTCCGAAGCGATAGCATCTGTTCACGTCCCGGCTCCAGATGCCGGCGCCAAGGCCATATAGCGTATCGTTCGCGATCTGGAGCGCTTCTTCATCGTCCTTGAACGTCGCCACCGACAGGACCGGCCCGAAGATCTCCTCCTGGAAGATCCGCATCTTGTTGTGTCCGCGAAACACCGTCGGCTCGACATAATAGCCGCCCGCGAGCGCCCCGCCATGCGCAGCCGCCTTGCCGCCCGCAAGCAGTTCGGCGCCCTCTTGCCGGCCGATATCGATATAGGAGAGGATCTTCTCGCACTGCTCGGAAGAGGCCTGCGCGCCGATCATGGTTGCCGGGTCGAGGGGATTGCCCTGCCGGATGGCGGCGACGCGTGCCAGCGCCCGCTCCATGAAACGGTCGTAGATGGACTCGGCGACCAGCGCGCGGCTGGGGCAGGTGCAGACCTCGCCCTGGTTCAACGCGAACATGACGAAACCCTCGATCGCCTTGTCGAGGAAATCATCATCCTCGCGCGCGACATCGTCGAAGAAGATGTTGGGCGACTTGCCACCGAGTTCCAGCGTAACCGGAATCAGGTTCTCGCTGGCATATTGCATGATGAGACGACCGGTCGTCGTCTCGCCGGTGAAGGCGATCTTTGCGATCCGGCTGGAGGAGGCAAGCGGCTTGCCCGCCTCCAGGCCGAAGCCGTTGACGATATTGAGCACGCCGGGCGGCAGCAGGTCGCCGACGATGTCGATCCACACCATGATGGAGGCCGGCGTCTGTTCGGCAGGCTTCAGCACCACGCAATTACCCGCCGCCAGCGCCGGCGCCATTTTCCAGGCCGCCATCAGCAGCGGGAAGTTCCACGGAATGATCTGCCCGACCACGCCCAGCGGCTCATGGAAATGATAGGCGACAGTATCGTGATCGATCTCTCCGATCGATCCTTCCTGCGCGCGGATCACGCTGGCGAAATAGCGGAAGTGATCGATCGCCAGCGGCACGTCCGCGGCGGTGGATTCGCGGATCGGCTTGCCATTGTCCCAGGTTTCGGCCAGCGCGAGCTTGCCCAGATTGGCTTCCATCCGGTCAGCGATGCGATTGAGGATCAGCGCGCGTTCGGCGACCGGCGTCCGGCCCCATGCGTCCTTGGCGCGATGCGCCGCGTCCAGCGCGGCTTCCACATCCTCCGCCTGCGATCGCGCGATCTGCCCCACCACGCCGCCGGTAATCGGAGAGATGTTATCGAAGTAGCGGCCCGATTTGGGTGCAAGCCATTGGCCCCCGATGAAATTGTCATACCTCTCCGCGAAGGGGGCCTTCATTACGGAATCGGCGCGATCGTCGACAGGCATCTCCATTTGGATTCTCTTTCTTTTCGTGATTGATACTAGATCAGGTTCTTCTGGAAGGCTTCCAGATCCTGGCCAATTTTCTCTCAACCTCGCACAAGTTCTTCGGTAAACTCGGCCAGTACAGCCACGTAACCATCAATCTCCTCGGCCGTGTGGGCGAAAGACGCCTGCGGTCCGGCGCTGACGATGCAATCCCAATATCCTCTGTTGGCCATGAATACGCGCCTTGCATCGAGCATGTCGAGATCCATCGAGGCGCGGGCCTCCTGATAGTTTCGCGGCAACTCGGTCGTCAGGCACATGCCCGACCGCGGCCCGAGGCGAAACGCCCGGCATGGCAGGTCCAGATCGCGGCAGATGGCGTCAATTCCGTCCGCCATGCGCGCGCCCAAGGCGGAGATGCGGTCGTAGGCGGCTTCCGTGAGCACATGCTCCAGCATCGTCCTGGCAACCGCCATCGACAGGGCGTTGCCATAGAGCGTGCCGCCCAGGCCGATCCCCGACCGGCGGTGGAGTATGTCGAGGTGACGCTCCACATGATCCGAAACTTCCCGGGTCATGCCATAGGCCGCGAAGGCGACCCCGGAGCCGAAACCCTTCCCCAACGTCATGAAATCACTCTTCAACTGCCACTTTCGGGTCAGGCCGCCATAGGCGAAGGAATAGGTGTGGGCCTCGTCGATGCACAGCATCGTGCCTGTCTCGCGCGTAATCTCGCGCAATCCTTCGAGATAGCCCGGTTCCGGCATTACCAGCGAGCAATTGGTCATCGTCGGCTCTGTCAGCACCAGCGCGACATCCCGCTGTTTCAGCACGCGTGAAACCGCTTCCAGATCGTTGAACGGCAGGATGATCGTGTCTTCCGCGCGCTTTCCCGACATTCCCTGATATTCGGGGACATTGTGCCCGTCTTGGGAAACGACCAGCGTCTCTTCGAGATGGCCGTGATATTTGCCCTCGAAGACGACCAGCTTGCGACGGCCCGTCATGTGGCGCGCGATGCGCATGATGTCGGTGTTCGACCCGGATGCCGAGACGGTGAACTGCCATGCCGGCAGGCCGGTCTGAGCGGCCAGCAACTCCGCCGAGACGATGGCATCCTCGGTCGGCAACAGGAAGTGGGCGCCCTTGCGATATTGCCGGGCCAGCGCCTCTTCGACCTCCTGCACCCCGAAGCCGATCGTCATCGACAGGTCCGAAACATTCATGTCGACATAGCAGTTACCATCGGGATCGAAGAAGCTCGCTCCCTCCCCGCGCTCGGCATAGAGCTGGGGATGGGAATAGTAACCCGCCATCCATGAATTGGGCACCGCAGCCGGCATCACCGCCAGAGCGCGTTCGCGAAGCGCGGCGGACGCGCCGGTGCGTTCCCTGAAACGGGCAATCTCCCGCTGATCGATCCGGGCCACACGATCGCGATCCGCCACGAAGCGATTGGAATTATCAATCATGAACGATGTCATTGGAACAAGCTCCTGTGCACCGGCAAAACCCGCCGGCGTAAATTTCGTGTTTCGTTGATACTCTAAGCCAATTTCCTGCTATTCGGACGATGGCGAATAAACCTTTTTTCCCATGAACCAGGTTCCGAGTACTTTGGTGTCGCCGATCTTTTCGGGGCGGCCTGATCGGGCAAGTTCCAGAATATCCTGATCCACGATGATGAAGTCAGCCGACTTCCCGACTTCCAGCGATCCGATCTCCGCACCGCGATTCAGGGCGCGGGCGCCATTGATGGTGTAGGCGTCGATCACTTCTTCGATGCTGAGCCGCTGCCACGGACTGAGCGGCTGCCCGCCGCGGCGGGACCGGGTCACCCCAATCTCCATGTTCACGAACGGCTGGGGGTCCTGCGTCAGAACCGGCGCATCCGATCCCGCGATGAGGACCGCACCGGCATCCTTGGATGCCTTGGCGGGATAAGTGCACTGCTCGAAATAGCCCTTCGGATCGTGCAGCGCCTCATAGCTGTTGCCATGCACCTTATCGAAGAAAGGAATGGTGCTGAGGTCATAGCCCTTCGGCTCGGCATACATCCAGCTGTAGGTATAGGCGATATTGAGGCGAGCGTCGCCAATTCGCTTCAAATCAGCGGCAGTGGCGCACTGGATGTGCGCGAGAGTGTCCGGTCGGGTAGTAACGCCATCGGCCTTGCGGGCCGCCTCTATGGCATCGAGGGCCATATCCACGGCAGCATCGCTGATCGTATGGATGTGCACCGTATAACCCTTCAGATGGGCCTTCATGACATAATCTTCAAAGATCCACGGCGCGTGCTGCGGGATGCCGTAGGAAATCGCACATTGCCCGGGATGAAAGCCGTAGCGCTTCGTGAAATCGGCAATCGCTGCCTCCGATGTCAGTTCACCGGGGGCCGCCCGGACATAGGCACATTCGGGCGACGAAATATCGACATAGTCTTTGACGGAGAGAAAGCCCTGGGCGTCCTTTTCGAAGATTGGCTGCAAATAGGGTACCGGGCGCAGCGCCGCCCCAAAAGTAGGCGGGGTGTTGTTGGGGTTTGCTTCAATGCCACCATCCGCAAAGATTTTTACGGAGTCCGCCGACGCGAGCGGGTTTCCGGCATATTTCCGCTTGATAGCGTCCGCCTTGGTGAAGAGCGCATCCCAATTCACGCGGCCATCGCCATCTCGGAAGTCTTCCGGTTCCCAGAGTTGCGCCATGTTTACGCGGAAGCTCTGCTGCCCGTTTTTCTGCAACTTGTCGTAGACGTCATACATGCTGTCCGGCCCGAAGAGGCCGCCCGATGCAGAGGTTGCCGCATCCCATATCGCCGTTATGCCGCGGCTGTTGAGCTGTTGCGCGAGCCGTTGCGGTTCCGCGAGCAGCTTCGCAAAGTCCTGCCTCGACGTCTCTGACGAGTCGATGACAGACCGGCCTTCGTCCTGGATGTCGCCGCTGGGTTCGCCGTTGCTATCGACGCCAACCACGGCCTTGTATTGCGCAAAATCCGTTTGCAGCGTCTTTTTGGAATAGCCGACGACCTCGCCCTTCGCATTCTTGGCAAGCGCCAGGGCGCGGCTGTTGTAGGCGCTATGATGAAAGTCCCAACCCGTCATGATGACGGGATTATCGGGTGCGGCATCGTCCAGCGCAGCCCGAAGTGTTGCGTATTTGGAGTCGGTCTGGTTACCCGCGGCATATTCCCACTGGGAGACGGCGAGCCATTGCCCCGGCCGAAGCTTCGCGTCCACGATGCATTGACGAACCAGCACGGCGATCTCCGCGAGCGTCCGGGCAGTGGCCTGAAGGTCGCAACCGCCAAAGTCCACGATTCCCACAGGATGGATATGGGCATCCACAAGGCCTGGCAGGACGAGTTTTCCGCCTGCATCCTCTATGACCGTCTTGCGACCGATATAAGCTTCCACGGCGGCATTGCTGCCGACGAACACCAGCTTGCCTTTCTTTACAGCCATTGCCTCCGCTACACGGTGCGATCCATCCACTGTGTAGACACGGCCATTTTTCAGCACCAGATCGGCCGCGACCGGCTCGCGAGCAAGCCCCGGCGTGAACGAGACCATGGCGGCAAGAGCCAATGATGACGTTACGGCCGACATCCTGATCCTGGCTGACCACCCATGTCTGGACTTGGATTCGATGCGCATCGTCATTCTCCCGAACGCGGATTGATCCGACTCCTGACGCATATTGTCCATCGGCCCCTCGCACGGACATCCTTAGCTTCATGTGTCCTCAAAGGTCACAGCGATCCGAGACAGCTCTTTCGACTTTCCGTGCCAAGACCGTGCAACCTGTCACAGGATTGAAGCATGAGCTGGACTATGGTACGTTCCGCCTGCGGACATCGATGAGGACACCGCATGCTCGACTTCACCACACAGGGATTGCCGGAATATGGGCGTGCAGCCCGATATTCTGAAGTACTGGGGGCCTATTACAGTTCAATTGAGCCTGATCGCCAGGTTATTGCTGACATCAGCGAGCAGGAAGCGCTTAACGCCTTTTCGATGGCGTTTGACCTCGGCAGGCTGAGTTGCTCCGTGCACAAATGCAACTCGCCGCTTCATCGTTATTCGATGCGGCAGAGCCCGACGCGGCTGGGCTACTCCCTCCAATATATTGTTGAGGGCAATCTCACAATTGTGAGTGACGATTATTGCCACGTGGTTGGCCCCGGGGATATGGTCTTTCTCCGCTCGCAAAAGGTGCAGGAATATCACACCGCATCCGGCGGCAGTAAGACCATTGGCGTCCATGTTCCTTGGGCGCTCGTCCAGGCTCTTGCCTATGGGCGTCGTATGTCGCTGGATCAGGTGTTTACAAGCAATTCAGGGATCGGCACTTGTGTCGCATCGCTGATCGGCGCCATCTTTAATTCTCATGAGGACCTTTCCGCTTCGGATTGTGCGGCACTCCAGGTCAGTTTGGGTGAGGCAATCGTCCAGCTTGGAACCTTTACCACCGACTCCATAGCCGACCCGGTACGAGCAGGTCTGTTAATGGACATCAAGGCGATCGCGACCGCAGCGCTCGACGATCCGGACCTGACTCCGGCGCAGGTGGCGGCAAAGGCGGGCATCTCGGTCAGGACGCTGCACCGCATCTTCCAGGAAACAGGGGAAACGTTCTGGAGCTGGATCCGTGACAAGCGGCTGGAGCGTTGCTACGCGGATCTCACGGCTCCGCCCCTGTCGAAGCGAACCATAACCGAAGTGGCATTCCGATGGGGCTTCAACGAGCTAAGCACCTTCGACCGCAACTTCCGTAAACGCTATGGCTCCTCACCGCGTCAGGTACGATCGATTGCTCACAAGGAGCCATGATCCCACGGCCGGGATTGGCTGGTTCGGTCCCTCTCAGATCGTGCGCAGATCGGCACTGATCTGACGCCATACTGGCGACGGCCGGACGAGGAATCGAAGGCGCGATCCACGTAACGATAAGCCCGGGTTACCCAACCCCGGTGCTGCGGGCATTTATTGCTCCGGCTTGTCCTTCGGCGATGTCGCTTATGGCGGCGACGCGACCTATGTCGGCTTTCCCCTTGGCGACGCGGCGGTGCCGCCGCCGCCGCTTCAGCCGGGACAGAAGGCACCGGTATTGCCTTGTTTCGAAGGCGCCGACCTGAAAGGGCCACTGACGGCACCCGCCCTGCACCCCGATGTGCTCGCCAAATTTCCTCCGACCATGTTTGCGACCAGCACGCGCGCATTCGACTATAGTGCTGCGATCTATGCTCATCGCCAGCTCGTCAATGCGGGAGTCAAAACGGAATTGAACATGTGGGAGGGCCTGCCCCACGGCTTCATCTACAATCCCGATATTCCCGAATCCAAGGACTTCTTCCAGACCCTGCTGCGCTATTTCGACAGCCATCTGTCAAGGTAAGCCATGGCTCCGAGGATCGGGTCCATACGCCAATTTCCCATTTTCCTTCATGGCCCGCCGCTCCCGGCGGGCTTTTTATTCCCGGAGACAGATCGATCCAGCACAGGATGGCCAGCACAGGATGGCCAGCACAGGATGGCCAGCACAGGATGGATCGACATGATCAAGACCGAGGCAATTGCCGATCGAGGGCAAATGGCAGTTCCCGGACCGGCCCATAAGCGCCCGATATATGGAAAAACTCATGTAGAAGCCGTTCGGCCAACTTGGCCGAGAGCGTGAATATCAGTTTGGCGGTCATCCGATTTCCCCCGGACGACGGATGGCGCGCACCTTGCCGCTGTCTCCGCCACCGCAGAAGAAGCGGCCACCGCCATCGGACTCCAGACCCGAGACGCCCGTGCCAGAGGGCATCTCAAACCGCTGAAGCACGCCGCCCGTCTCCGGGTCGATGCGGCGGATATCGCTCGCATCACCTTCCCATGTGCCGTGCCAGAGTTCGCCATCAATCCATGTGACGCCGGTAACGAAGCGGTCGGAACGGATCGTTCGCAATACCTCGCCCGTCTCCGGATCAATGCGATGAATCTTGCGGTCGCGATGCTGGCCGACCCACAGCGATCCTTCCGCCCAGGCCAACCCCGAATCTCCGCCGCCGCCTGGCGACGGGATGGTGGCGACCACTTCGCCGGTTTCCGGATCGACCTTGCGGATCACTGACTCGGCAATCTGGAACAGATGCGTGCCGTCAAAGGCGGTGCCGGCATGGGCCGGCACCTCTATGGCGCCAGTAAGCTCGCCGCTATCCGGATCGAGCGCGTTTATGCGTTCACCGGAGGCGAACCAGACATGCTGCCCGTCGAAACTGACGCCGTGGACGCCATCCACACCGGGAAAGGGGCCATATTCCCGTACGATCTCGGCCGTCGCCTGCTTCATGAATCCTGCTCCTGTCCCAGTTGGATATTGGGCCAGACTAGCCCGGTGGCAATGGTGCCGGGAGTAACAAGCTTGTCGGGAACCCGGGCACCCGTCGCGCCATCCAACGGGATGCCCGGCCGCGGCCGAGGGACTCGACCTTGCCTGTCGCGGCAAGGGTGTCGAGCGCCCGCTGGACGGTGCGCGGACTCACGTTGAGCGCGAGCGCCAGTGCCGAACTAGCCCATGCCTCGCCATCGGCAAGAAGCGCCAGAATGTCGCCATGCTCATCCTCCTGCGGTGGGGCAAGCACAGCAACCTCGCGCGCGCCGGGCCGGTGGAGGACGAACCCGCGCTCGGTCGCCCGAATCTCGGCCAGAGTGCCCAGTTCCGACCTTAGCCGGCCGATTTCCACCCTGAGCCGCGCACGGTGGGATTCATCGGCTTCCCGAGCGCGAAACGCTCGTATGATCAATGTCTTCCGCGCGACATCGTCCGGCCAGACTTCTCCGAGCAAACGGGCAAGAGCGAACAATACCGGACGGCTGCTCAGCGAAACGATGGTTCTCCCGGAGCGGACGCAATTGCGCGAGGCATCGACGATGAGCGTGTCCGAAGCGAGCAGCGTTTCGACCTCGTCCAGTCCGAGTACGCGTTCCTTGCCGTTCGCCAGCAACCGTCCTGCCGGAGCCTTAAACGCATGGATCGCGTTTTCGACCTCGGCGATCAGGGCCGGGATGCCGGTTTGCCTTGCCGCCTTCTCCGCGTGACCGAGCGCCGCGCATGCGAGCCGGGCTTTGATCCGCCGCATCGCGATTCCCGCTGCAACCAGCCAGGCACCCGCGCGGGACGCAGCAGGAAGCGCACCGGGGTCGAGCCGTTCGAGCACTGTCTCCGCTTCATCGAGCCTTCCGATCAAGAGCAAACTCCGGGCCTTGAGATATCCGGCATGGCCAGCATTAATCCAGTCGCCCTGTGTTCCGAGTGTTGCCTGCGCTTCGTCGAGAGCACGCAAAGGTTCGCCCAACTCGCGCAGAACCAGGGCAACTTCGGCTTGGGCCAGAAGGCACCGGGCGCGTGCCAACGGCTCGCGCGAGCCAAAGGCCCGGGCACCGCGTCGTAAGAGAGTCTTCGCCTCTGCAAGCTCCCCCAGCTGCGCCAGCGCAATACCGCGCAGCGCGAGCGCGGGCGCATCCTCGCGCAGCGCAACGCGCTTGAGCGCGACGAGCGGATCGCCGGCACTGAGAGACCGGGCAGCAGCCGTGATCAGCGAGTCCATCGAAATCCCGTCACACTTGTAACTCTCACCTCGTTCGCGCCTGCTTGTACTTTGCAAATCGATCCAGGAACAGGAGCAAGTCCATGGCGGCGATACGAACAGCGACAAAGGACAAGGCCGGCTGGCTGACGTTGGCGGCTTCCCCGACTTTCGCGCTTATGGCGCTGATAACGGCGGTCGATGCACCGCCGCTGGCCTTGTGCGCGGCCGGCATGAAAGCCCTGCCCATGGATGGCATGACCGCAATGTATTTCCTGATGAGCCTTTTCCACTTGCCAGCCTGGCTGAACCTGCCGGGCGCGGCTGAACACCCCGCAGAGGAGATCCAAGATGCAACACCAAATCGTATCGCGCGACGAATGGCTTCTTGCGCGCAAAGCGCTGTTCGAAAAGGAACGCGCCATGACCCATGCGCTGGATGAATTGCGCGCCGAGCGCCGGCAATTGCCATGGGAACGGATCGAGAAGCCCTATGTCTTCGACGGCCCGGACCGTCCGCAAAGCCTCGGCGATCTGTTTGACGGCCGCGGCCAGCTCACCATCTATCACTTCATGCTGACGCCGGGTTCAGACCACATCTGTCCGGGCTGTTCCTACACGATGGACCATGCCGATGCAGCGCGGCAGCATTTCGAGCATGCGGATCTCGCCTTTGCAGCGGTTTCACGCGCACCGATCGAACGGATCGAAGCCGTAAAGGCGCGAATGCGCTGGACCTTTCCCTGGGTCTCATCCGGTGAGGGCGACTTCAATTATGACTTTGGAGTCTCGTTCACGCCGGAAGATCGCGAGGCCGGACGTGCGACCTACAACTATGGACGGACCACCATTCAGCGCAGTTCCGACATGTTTGGGCTGAGCGTCTTCGTGAAGGACGAGTCCGGCGACATCTTCCACAGCTACTCGACCTATCATCGCGGCACCGAGCTGCTGATGGGCGCATTCAACTGGCTCGATATGACGCCAAAGGGCCGCAACGAGAGCGATGGCATCATGAGCTGGGTGAGGCTTCACGACGAATATTGAGGAGTGCGCGCGGCAACCACAAGATCTGGTGGTGAACGAGCGGCAGGCAACCGGAGCAGGTACCTGCCGCTCGGCCCGGCTATCGAGGGTCCCGTTGCCGAATCCTGAGACGGCGGATGCGCAGGATACCGGCGACGAGCAATCCCAGCATGGCCGCATGAAGGGCACCGCTCCCTGAAAAACACACCTATGACATTCGTGAACGGACAGCAGCTTTTTGAGCGGCTTTCTGAGCTCGGAATGTCTGCAATCGTTGGCGCCTGCTGCCAGTAGGTGGGTATCCAGAGCCCCTGGTGCCAGCACCATGAAACTAGCGGCATTGGCCGTTGCCGGAAGTCTAGTGAACTAATGATGTGGATGCCCCCTTCGACCGGCATCGTATGATGCCTGACCGGCGGCAGCGGCGCATGCCGCATCCTGCACCGCGCGATAGCACGCCAGCACTTCGTCCGGCCACCGTCACGCGCGCGCCGCACAGGAATTCCCGACCTCCCGGCTGGACCGCGCCCCCATTTCACCGCACCCTGATCGCTCATGCTCAGCAACCGCCAGTGGCACTGCATGCCTAGTGCAGTGGCGCTCTTGGCGTAGCCGAAGCGCACAATTGTCCTAGACTTGGCTATATCGGAGGATGCCGGGCACCTGCATCGCGACATCAAGAGCGCAAACGAACGGGGCACGGAAATGAACAAGCATCAATACTTGCATAATGGTGTGATGATGGGGGTTGCCTTTGCCGGCCTGCTGGTGGCGATACCCGCGCGCGCTCAGGCGCCACAGCAAGACGCGCCACCGAAAAGGGACGAGGCACAAGGACCGAGCGAGATCGTTGTTACCGCCACCCGCCAGGCGCAGGTCGCTTCACGCGTTCCAATCAGCATCAGCGCTTATTCCCAAGAGTCGATGGATGTTCGCGGCATCAAATCCTTGGCCGACGTAGCGCGCTTCACCCCTGGGATTCGTTTCGGGCGAAGCGCGGGAGGCGCAAGCAACAACATCAGCATCCGCGGCATCGCGTCAGACGCGGGGGCGGGCACGACCGGCATCTACATAGACGACACTCCAATTCAGATACGCGGATTGGGCTTCAGTTCGGACAACACATTGCCCGCCATCTTTGATCTCGAGCGTGTCGAAGTGCTCCGCGGGCCGCAAGGGACGTTGTTCGGCGCCGGGTCGGAAGGCGGTACGGTGCGATTCATCACGCCGCAGCCCAATCTTGATCATTTTCAGACCTATGACCGGGCGGAGATCGCCGCCGTTGCGCATGGCGGTGTCAACTGGGAAACCGGCGCAGCGATTGGCGGGCCGATCGTTCCCCAGAAACTCGGCTTCCGGATCAGCGCCTGGCACCGGCGTGATGCCGGCTACATCGATCATGTCGACAACCAAACCGGGATGGTGGACGACAAAAACATCAATCACGGGGACGTCACCGTGCTGCGGGGCGCTCTTGCCTATGCGCCGGACGACGATCTGAAGCTCACGCTCGGCATCACCTACCAGAAGCGCGTCACAAACGCATCTGACAATTTCTTTGTCGGCATCTCTGATCCGGGGAACGGGATTTTTCGCACCAGCACGCCGGAATATCGGGGCAGCTCCGACCGCTGGTATCAACCCTCACTGAACATCCAGTACAGCAACGGCAAGGTATCTATTACATCGATCAGCTCATATTTTGAGCGTATGAACCACTCCGGATACAGCGGCTCGCTGTACAATATTTCCTATTACCAGAAATGCTAT
>CBHCMH010000008.1:0-17294 GCA_965974445.1 uncultured Rhizorhapis sp. | reverse complement strand
TGCGGATATGGCTCTCGGCCGTGACCAGGGCATGGCGCACGGTGGATTTCAGCAACACGCTGATCATCTTGACCTCCAACCTTGGCAGCCAATATCTTTCCAACCTGGCCGATGGGCAGAAGGTGGAGGACGTCGAGCCGCAGGTGATGGAGATCGTCCGCGCCCATTTCCGGCCGGAATTCCTCAACCGGCTGGACGAGATCATCCTGTTCCATCGCCTGGGCCAGGAGCATATGGGTCCCATCGTCGATATCCAGGTCGGCCGGGTGCAGAAGCTGCTCAAGGACCGCAAGGTGAAGCTGGAACTGACTGATGGCGCGCGCAACTGGCTCGGCCGTGTCGGCTATGATCCGGTCTATGGCGCAAGGCCGTTGAAGCGCGCGGTGCAGAAATATCTGCAGGACCCCCTCGCCGACATGATCCTGCGCGGCGAGGTTCCCGATGGCGCCACGGTGGCGGTTGATGAAGGCGACGGCGGGTTGCTGCTGAAAACCGTGTGACCCCCTCCTTTCGTCATCCCCGCGCAGGCGGGGATCCATCTCCCTAGGCTGCGTCTGGCGGAAAGGTCGGGAGATGGGTTCCCGCCTTCGCGGGAACGACGCATCAAACCTCACTCGCCCATCGGCCCCGCAAGCAGCATCGGGTCGATGCGGGCCGCGTTCCATTTCATGCCCCAGTGGAGATGCGGCCCGGTGGCCCGGCCGGTGGAACCGATCGCGCCAATCGCCTGCCCCTGCCGCACATGATCCCCGTTCCTCACGTCCATGCGCGAGAGATGGAGGAAGGCGCTGCTCAGTCCCATGCCATGGTCCAGCATCAGCAAATTGCCCTCCAGCGTGAACGGACACGCGCTGGCGAGAATGACGACGCCGTCCGCCGGCGCGACAATGACCTGGCCGGTCGCCCCGGCCACGTCCACGCCGCTATGATAGCTGCCCGGCTCGCCCCGGTAGATGCGCTGCGCGCCGAACCGGCCTGAAATGCGCCCCTCATGCGGCCAGATGAAGCGCTGCCGCCAGCCCTGGCTATCGGTGCGCAGCCGGCGCGCGGCTTCGATCTGCTCCAGTTCGGCCGCGCGCATTTTCAGGAAGGCCTCACTGGGCACGGAAGGACGCAGGGGCGCGTTCACATGCTCGATCCGCCAGGCGCGCGAGGCGACATTCAGCGCCTCGACGACCTGCGTCCCATCCGGAAGATGCGCGGTGAGCGTGGCGTCGGGGCCGGCGTCGCGGTCAAAGGCAATCAGGAATCGGCCGTCGGCCGCGAGCGGCACATCCACGCCGCCAAACTCCAGCCGGACGGCGCCTTCCGGTGCGGTGCCAAGCACCAGCCCGCCCTGCATGACTGCGCCTTCCAGCGCGAAGCTGCGGCGGACCGGGTCAAGCGTAACGCGCGAATCTCGCGAGGGCGCTACAACAACAGGCGGCGGTGGCGCTGGTGGAACCGGCGTGGCGCAAGCGGCCAAAGCCAGCAACAGGCCGATGCAGGCGGGCCGCTTCGCCCGCGCGTGCATCATTTCTTCAGGTCTTTGATCGCTGCCTGCACGGAAATTTCGGCCGAAGCATAAGGCTCCTGCTTTTCGATGCTCCAGTAGCGCAGATCATCAAGGCGGATCTTCTCGCCCGTCACCGCGCACAGCACATGATCGCCGGCCGACAGCATCCGGAAGCTATAGGCCATATAATGCAGCTTGGCCGGACGGTCGCGGTTCGACATCAACATGGACATACCCTTGTCTATACTCTTCCAGAGCCAGGCGGGATCAGGAGAAAAGATCCTGCTGGCGCGGCGGCGGATCACCCTCCGCCGAAGAAGGGGACGGCCGCGTTCTAACAGGCTTAGATGTAGCAGTTCCGCCCGATTTCTCAAGGCCGTCCGAAACATCGGCGGCGACGTCCCCATCCGCGAATGTCAGTGTGACGCGCCCCGCCGCGCGGGCGGCGGCGGCGCTGGGCACCAGCTTCTCACCATGCATCACCAGCGCATAGCCCTTCCGCAGCGGCCGTTTGGGGTCCAGCGAGAGCGCCAGCCGCCACATGCGGTCAAGCGCCACATTGCAATCGGCGAGGCGGCGGGCAAGCAATTCGGGGCGCAGCCGGACCGCATCCAGCCTGTCCTGCTCGCGCGTGATCCGCTGCCTGAGCAACGAAGGCCGCAGCGCGCCCGACGCATCGGCCAGCTCATGCCGCGCATCGCTCAACCGGTGGGACAGGCCACGACGCAGCCGCTCGGCCAGATCGTCGGTCCGCTGCCGCTGCGGCTGCAGCAGATCTTCGAGCCGGGGCATCAGCCGGACCTGCGCCGTCAGCCGCTCCCGCGCCCGTTCATGATAGCGCCGTGCGCATCGCCCCGCCCGCAGGCCCAGCTCCGTGACGGCGGCCATCAGCTCGGCGCGCACCGGCACGGCAAGCTCGGCCGCCGCCGTTGGCGTTGGCGCGCGGACATCGGCGGCATAATCGCACAGCGTCGTATCCGTCTCATGCCCCACGGCGGAGATAACCGGAATGCGGCATTCCGCCACCGCGCGGATGACCGGTTCCTCATTGAAGGCCCAAAGATCCTCGATCGACCCGCCGCCGCGCGCCACGATCAGCAGGTCGGGCCGGGGCACCGGGCCACCAGGCGCGATGGCGTCGAAACCCCTGATCGCCCGCGCGACCTGCATCGTTGCCCCCTCACCCTGCACCAGCACCGGCCAGAGCAGGACATGGCTGGGGCAGCGGTCGGAAAGCCGGTGGAGGATGTCGCGGATCACCGCCCCCGTGGGCGACGTCACAACGCCGATCACACGCGGCAGATAGGGCAGCGGCTGCTTGCGGCCCACATCGAACAGCCCCTCGGCGGCCAGTTTCTGCTTCAATCGTTCGAGGAGCTGCATCAGCGCGCCTTCGCCCGCCAGCTCCATCCGCTCGATCACGATCTGATATTTGGATCGCCCCGGATAGGTCGTGATCTTGCCGGTCACGACCACCTCGATCCCATCCTCGGGCCGGAAGGCGAGGCGTTGAACCGCCCCCTTCCACATCACGCCATCGACAACCGCATTCTCATCCTTCAGGCACAGATAGACATGCCCCGACGCCGCGCGCTTGAAGCCGGAAATCTCGCCCCGCAGCTTTACATGGCCGAACCGATCCTCCACCGTCCGCTTGAGCAGCGCGGAAAATTCGCTGATGCTCAGCGCGGGCGCGTTGTCCCCGGCCACATCCTCGGCTAACAGCCTGCCGGACGGATCATATTGAGAAGGCGTATCGGGCATGAACATCCTGTTGTTGGGCAGCGGCGGCCGGGAGCATGCGCTGGCGTGGAAGCTGGCGCAATCGCCCAGGCTCAATAAGCTCTACGCCGCGCCCGGCAATCCCGGCATAGCCGAACATTCCGAACTGGTCGAGATTGACGCGACCGATCATGCTTCGGTCGTCGCCTTCTGCAAGGACAAGGCTATCGGCCTGGTCGTGATCGGCCCTGAAGCGCCGCTGGTGGACGGACTTGCCGACAGCCTGCGCGATGCGGGCGTGCCGGTATTCGGTCCGTCAAGGCTCGCCGCGCAACTGGAAGGGTCGAGGGGCTTCACCAAGGATTTGTGCCACAAGGCCGGCATTCCTACCGCCGGCTATGTGCGCGCAACCACCATCGCCGACGCGCAGGCGGCATTGGTCGATTTTTCCCTGCCCGTCGTCATCAAGGCGGACGGGCTGGCCGCGGGCAAGGGCGTCGTCATCGCCATGAGCGAGGCGGAGGCAAGGGACGCCATCGCCCACATGTTCTCCGGCGGTTTCGGCGAGGCGGGCGCCGAAGTGGTGATCGAGGAGTTTCTGACCGGCGAGGAGGCGAGCTTCTTTGCCCTTACCGACGGCAAGACGGTGATCCCCTTCGGCTCCGCGCAGGACCACAAGCGCGTGGGCGACGGCGACACCGGCCCCAATACCGGCGGCATGGGCGCCTACAGCCCCGCCCCGGTGCTGACCAAAGCGCTTGAAGAACGGGCGATGGCGGAGATTGTGCGCCCGACGGTCAAGGCGATGGCGGACATGGGCATGCCCTATAATGGCGTGCTCTACGCCGGACTGATGCTGACGCCGCAGGGGCCGAAGCTCATCGAGTATAATGCGCGGTTCGGCGATCCCGAATGCCAGGTGCTGATGATGCGGCTGATCGACGATCTGGTGCCGCTGCTGCTGGCAACGGCGGAGGGGCATCTTGCCGATCATGGCCCGGTGGCGCTGTCGGACCGCACCGCGCTTACCGTCGTCATGGCGGCAAAGGGCTATCCCGGCACGCCGGAAAAGGGCGGCGAGATTGTGGGCATACCGACGGCCGAACGCTATGGCGCGAAGATATTCCATGCCGGGACCGCCGTGAAGGATGGGCAACTTGTGGCCAATGGCGGGCGGGTGTTGAACGTGACGGCGCTGGGCGCCAATGTGACGGAGGCACAGGCGGCGGCCTATGCAGCAGTCGATGCCGTGGAATTTCCGTCGGGGTTCTGCCGCCGCGACATCGGCTGGCGCGAAGTCGCACGGGAGGCGAAGGGGTAATAACGAGGTTCGTTGTGTATGGCTGACAGGGGGTGGTTAGGAGACATAACCCCTCCCCTTCAGGGGAGGGGTTGGGGTGGGCATGTCACCGCCATTTCCCTAACAGGCCCTCCCCGGCCCCTCCCGCAAGCGGGAGGGGAGTTATGGCAGCATTGATCCACTAGCAGTCATCCAAAGCGCCCGAAATACACTCTCAACATCGAGCAAGGAGCACCATCATGCAGGATTTCATAGCCACTTACGGCCTCTGGCTGCTGATCGCGCTGGCGGTTATTGCTGTCCTGGCCTTTCTGCTGAGGGGAAAGGACGAGAAGAAGGGCATCGACGCACCCTCCGCGCCGACTATCACCACAAAATCCGCCGAACCCGCCCCGCCTCCTGCTGCGCCAGTAGCGGAACCCGCGCCGCCGCCAGTAATTGAGGTGCCAAAGGCTGCCGCACCCTCGGGAGAGCCTGACAACCTGCTGCAGATCAAGGGCATTGGTCCCAAGGTCAACGGCATTCTGAACAGCCTGGGCTTCACCCGTTTCGAGCAGATCGCGGCATGGTCCGATGCCGACCTGGCGGAAATAGACAAGCATCTGGGCAATTTCGCCGGACGTCCCATGCGCGACCAATGGATGGATCAGGCAGCCTATCTCGCCAAGGGCGACATTACCGGCTTCGAGGCGAAATATGGCAAGCTTTGATCCCCTGACACGCTATTTCAGCAGGCCGATCTCCCGCAACCGCTCCATCAGATAGTCGTCGGCGGTTATGGGCCGGGGATAGCGGTCGGGATGCGCGTCGTCGATGCAACCCGGCAGCGTCTCGATCAGGAAATCCGGCCGCAGATGCAGGAAAAAGGGCATGGAGTAGCGCGAATGGCCGCGCCGATCGGGCGGCGGGTTGCAGACGCGGTGGGTGGTGGATGGCAGGCGGTGGTTGGTCAGCCGTTGCAGCATGTCGCCCACATTGACGACCAGCGCACCCTCAGGTGGGCTGACGGGCAGCCACCGCCCGCTGCCGCGATCCAGCAGTTCCAGTCCCGCTTCCTCCGCGCCGAGCAGCAGGGTGATGAGGTTGATGTCCTCATGCGCGCCTGCCCGGATGCCCGGCGCGTCGGGTGCGACCGGCGGGTAATGGAGCAGGCGCAGGATGCTATTGCCATCGCGGACGGCCCCGTCGAACCAGTCGGGCCGCAGACCCAGATGGAGAGCGATGGCGGACAGCAGAGCGGTTCCCACATGGTCGAATTCGCCGAAGAGTTGTTGGAATACCGGCTGAAACCCGACGATTTCCGGGGGCCAGAGATTGGCGGGCATCCGGGCGGCACAATCATGCCCCTCGGCCAGGTCGCGCCCGACATGCCAGAATTCCTTGAGGTCGGTTGCACTCGCGTCCTTGGCGATTTCCGTGCCGAAGGGCGTGTAGCCGCGCTGACCCGCACCGCCCGCCACGATATAGCGGCGCTTGACCGCCTCGGGCAGCACGAAAAACGCCTTGGCCAGCGCCCAGCCCTGCTCCACCAACCCCGGATCAAGGCCATGATCGCGCACCATCGCAAAGCCGAAGCGCTCAAAGGATTGTCCAAGCGCCGTGGCGAAGGCGGGCGTGACCCCGTCCTTCATGGACAGCATGGGCACGTTGTCGAGAATCGTCGGCGGCATATCAATCCCTATGACACAGTGCGCCGCCGCGCCAACAGGGCATTTTCAACGGCAAGCCGCAGCGATAAGGTGGCTCCTGACCGGAACGGAGAACAGCATATGGCCACGCGGCACTATTGGTTGATGAAGTCGGAACCCGACTGCTTTTCCTGGGACGATCTGGTGACCAAGGGCAAGGCCGAATGGGACGGCGTGCGCAATGCCCAGGCGTCCAACAACATGAAGGCAATGAAGCAGGGCGATCTGGCGCTCTTCTATCACAGCCAGACAGGGTTGGAGGCCGTGGGCGTCATGGAAATCGTCGAGGAGGCAAGGCCCGACAGCACCGACGACAGCGGCCGCTGGGTCGCTGTCCATGTCGCGCCGAAGCGGAAGCTGCCAAGAGGCGTGTCGCTCAAGGAAATGAAGGCGGACCCCGCACTGGCGGACATGAAGATGCTGCGCCAGAGCCGGTTGTCGGTCGCGTCGCTGACCGAGGCGGAGTTCGAACGCATCGTGGCGATGGCGAAGGGCTCCTAGAGCTTATCGGTTTTAGATAAAACCGTTCGTGTCGAGCGAAGTCGAGACACCTTGCGCCAAACCAGCGTCCCTCGACTTCGCTCGGGACGAACGGTGTTGAATCAATCCAAGCCAGACAAATCTAAACCGTCAGCCCCTCATCCTTCTGGACATCCAGCCGCTTCATCTTTTCAATGAAAGTCGTGCGCTGCATGGAGAGCAGGCGGGCGGCGTCCGCGATGACGCCCTCCGCCTTGGCCAAGGCCGCGGCGATATATTGGCGCTCGATTTCCACCAGATGCTGCTTCAGGTCGAAACCGGAATCGCCGATGGCGGGGGCGTGCGGCGCCGCATTGCCCCGCCCTGCTTCCACGACCGCCTGCGTTGTGGGCGCATTGCTGTTGCGCCGGCGGAAGAGCGTATCGACCTGATCGGCGCTGATCCGCATATTGGGGAACAATATGATCGCCCGCTCCACAACATTGCGCAGTTCGCGGACATTGCCGCGCCATTCATGCGCCAGCAGGCGCGCCATGGCTCCATCGGAAAAGTCCAGAACGGTGTCGGGCGCGCACAGTCTGCGCACGAAATAATCAATGAGCGGCGCAATATCCTCCGGCCGTTCATTCAAGGCCGGCAACTGGATCGGAAACACCGCCAGACGATAGAACAGGTCCTCGCGAAACTGCCCCCGATCGATCCGCTCCTCCAGATTCTGGTGCGTGGCGGAAATGATCCGGGCATCGATATCGATGGCGCCATTGCCGCCGACCCGCTCGATCTGGCGCGCCTCCAATACGCGGAGCAGCTTGACCTGCATGTCGGCGGGCATGTCGCCAATCTCGTCAAGGAACAGCGTCCCCTTGTGCGCATCTTCGAAACGCCCGCGCCGCTGCGCGATCGCCCCGGTAAAGCTGCCCTTTTCATGACCGAACAGTTCGGATTCGAGCAGGTCGCGCGGAATAGCGCCGCAGTTCACCGCCACGAAGCGGTTCTTTGCCCGCTGGCTTTCATGATGGATGGCGGTTGCGACGATTTCCTTGCCGCTGCCCGACGGGCCGGTGATCATCACCGACGCATCGGAATTGGCAACCTGGCGTATCAGATCCCTGACCCGGCTTATCGCTGCACTTTCGCCAATCACAATCTGGTCCAGTGGTTCCCCCGCCACTGCATCGGGTTTCCAAGATACTGTCATGCGAAAATTTAACCGACCCCCCGAACGTCCGCAGTGAAACCTTCACGACGGCATCCTGCTGCCAGCATCGCAAAAAAACTGCTGATTGCAACCGCTTTGTTCGGTTTTCGGGTCCAGGCGATTCCGGGGTTCCCATAATGACGCCGCGTTCAATCCCGTTATGGGTCATATCGAACCACATCGATCGGGGATCGTGTCGAGCCTGCGACAACTCTGCCAAACCGCCTCACCTGCCCAAAAATCAACGCTCCCAGCGCCATTTTCCATTTAATTTTGGCGGCTTGGGTCCGTTTTACCGTCCGAGGAGCAGGCCAAAAAGGGGTTCCAAGATGAAAAACCTGAGTATTTCCGCCAAGATGATCCTGGCGTTCGCCGGACTTCTGGCGATGATTGCCGGCACCGGCATTTTCGCGGTGGTCAAAATCGCGGAGGTGAATGAGCTGTCCGCGCAAATGCGGACACGGTGGTTGCCCGCGACCCAGTTGATCGGCGATCTTCACGCCTACACGTCGCAATATCGCATCGCCCAGAGCGGCGTGGTGATGGCGACAAGCCCGGGCAGCGCGCGCAAGGCGGAAATCCAGCTCAAGAACGCCAGCACGGCGATCTCCGGACTGCTGAACGATTACAAACCGCATGTCGTAACGCCGGAGCAAAAGGCGCTCTATGACAATGTCACCCAGAACTGGGCGGAATATGGCAAGTTGACGGACCGGATGGTGGCCCTGTCCACCGCTGGCGATACCGCCGGCGCGACCGATCTCTTCAAGGGCGAAGCGCTCGACATGTTCTATCTGGTCGAGGACGACATCCTTCAGCTTGTCGACCTGAACGTGAAGGGCGGCACCGCCAATTCGGCGGCAAGCGATGCGATCTTCAAGGAATCGCGCACGATGATCCTTGCCGCGCTTGGCGTGGCGCTGGTCCTTTCCTTTCTGCTCAGCATGCTGATGATGCGCGTCATTGCCCGCCCGCTGGGACGGATGAGCCAGGTAATCTCCCGCGTGGTGCAGGGCGACCTCAATGTCGAGGTGCCCGGCATGCAACGCAGCGATGAAATCGGCCAGCTCGCCAAGGCGCTGGAAAGCTTCAAGGCGCTTTTCGCTGCCGACAAGGAACGGGCCGAGGCCGAGCAGGAACGCAACCGGCAAACGCAGGCGACCATCGACGCTATCGGCGCTGGTCTTGCGGCGCTGGCGCAGGGGGACCTCACGCATCAGGTGTCGGACAACGCCACCGGTCCGCTTGCCAAGCTGCACGTCGATTTCAACGAAGCCGTCGGCCACCTGCTGGAGGCGCTCAGCGAGATCGTGGAGGGTTGCAACACCATCCGCATCGGCACCGGCGAAATCGCTCAGGCATCGGACGATCTGTCGCGCCGCACCGAGCGGCAGGCCGAATCCCTTGCCCGCACTTCGACAACGCTGGAGCAGTTCACCGCCTCGGTAAAGCTGGCGGCGGACAATGCCCGCCAGACCAGCGAACGCGTCGCCGTCGCGCGCAAATCGGCCGAGCAGGTCGATGCCACGGCCAAGCGTGCAGTTGAAGCCATGCGGCATATCGAGGCGTCAAGCAACGAGATGAACGCCATCATCTCGACCATCGACGCCCTTGCCTTCCAGACCAACCTTCTGGCCCTCAACGCCGGCGTGGAAGCGGCGCGGGCCGGTGATGCGGGCGCGGGCTTTGGCGTCGTCGCCGCGGAGGTCCGCTTGCTGGCGCAGGGTTCGGCCGAAGCGGCGGCGAAGATTCGCGAACTGGTCGCCACATCCGGCGCGCAGGTCGCGACCGGCGTGGCCCTGGTCGAGAACTCCGGCGAGGCGCTGAAGCAGATCGTCGCCGAAGTGACCCATGTATCCGGCCTGATGGAAGAAATCGCCACGGCTGCCGAGCAGCAGGCAAGCGGCCTGCATGAGATCAGCTCCACCGTCGCGTCCATGGATACGGTCACGCAACAGAACGCCGCCATGGTCGAAGAAAGCACCGCTGGTGCACGCAACCTGTCGGCCGAAACCGAAAGGCTGTTCGAACAGCTCTCCTTCTTCGAACTGGGCCAGGCCGCCGGTCAGGCCCAGCCGAAACAGCCGGTAAGGAAATCCATGCCGGCGCAACATGGAAACCTGGCGCTCAAGACGCAGGACGATGAATGGGAGGATTTTTGAAAGAATGAACCGAATTTAACCACAAAAGAACAACGGATCTTAAGCCACGAAAACTATCGGTTTCCGTAACGAAAACGGGGACATAATAAGGAAGATGAGGTCAACGATGTCCAAAAGAATTTTTGCCAGCATGATTGCAGTCGCCGCCGGGGTTACGGCCATTGCCTCCCCAGCCTTAGCGCAGAGCGCCGATTGGCAGCGCACCGTCGCCAAGCTGGTCGCCTCCAAGCAGACCTATCCCCGTGCCGCCCAGATGCGTGGCGATGAAGGCACCGCCAAGGTGAAACTGACGGTCGCCGCCGACGGTTCGGTCGCGAACGTGGAAATGGTCGCCCCGTCCGGCTCCTCGGTGCTCGACCGCGAAGCCCTTGCCCTGCCCGCCAAGGTCGGCAAGTTCCCGGCGCCCGCAGGCGGCCCGGCTTCGGTCGTGCTCCCGCTGACCTGGAAGCTGATGTAATCAGATATCCCTCTCCCCTTCACGGGGTAGGAGATTATCCAGGCGCGCTCCGGCAACGGGGCGCGCCTTTTCGTTGCCGTCACCCCCGCGAAACCCACATCGCACTTGCCATTGCGCGCTATCGCGATAGGGAGGCGCAATGAGTCAGAAACACGCACCTGATCCCGCGCTTCTCGCCAAGGCGGAGACGCTGACGGAAGCGCTTCCCTATATGCAGCGTTACGCGGGCAAGACATTCGTGGTCAAATATGGCGGCCATGCCATGGGCGACCCTGAACTCGCGCGCGATTTCGCCGAGGATGTCGTCCTGTTGAAGGCGGTCGGTATCAACCCGGTCGTCGTCCATGGCGGCGGGCCGCAGATTGGCGCGATGCTGAAGCAGCTCAATGTCGAATCGGAATTTGTCGATGGCCTGCGCGTCACTGACCGCGAAACGGCGCGCGTCGCCGAAATGGTCCTGTCGGGCGCGATCAACAAGGAACTGGTAAGCTGGATCGGCCAGGCGGGCGGTCGGGCGGTCGGCATTTCGGGGAAAGATGGCGGCTTCGTCACCGCCACCAAGGTACGCCGGACCCAAAAAGACCCCGACAGCAATATCGAGCGCATCGTCGATCTGGGCTGTGTGGGCGAGCCTGCCCATGTCGACCGCAGCCTGCTCGACACGATCAGCAATGCGGGCATGATCCCGGTGGTCGCGCCCATCGGCATCGGCGAGGACAACCATACCTATAACATCAACGCGGACACCATGGCGGGCGCGATCGCCGCGGCCATGGGCGCGTCCCGTCTGTTCCTGCTGACTGACGTTCCAGGCGTACTCGACAAGCAGGGGGACCTGCTGACCGACCTGACGCCAAAGGACATTGCGGCGCTGCGGACCGACGGCACGATATCGGGCGGCATGATCCCGAAGCTGGAAAACTGCGTGCAGGCGGTAGAGGCTGGCGTCGATGCAGCCGTCATTCTAGACGGCCGCGTGCCGCATGCGATGCTGCTGGAAGTCTTCACCAGGCGCGGCGCGGGCACATTGGTCCGCGTTTGACATCTGCCTTATCGTTTCAATACACAGGACGAAACCGGACGGGAGAACGCGATGCTGGTCGCCATAGTTCAGATCATCAATATCCTGCTTACTGTCATCTGGTGGATCATCATCATTCAGGCCATTCTATCCTGGCTGATCGCGTTCAATGTCATCAACACCTATAATGACTTCGTGCGCAACGTGCTCTACGCGCTCGACAAGATCACGGCGCCCATTTACCGCCCGATCCGAAAAGTAATGCCGGACCTTGGCGCGCTGGACCTTTCGCCGCTGGTTGTCCTGCTGGGGATTTACATCATTCAGCAAGTTGTGCTGCCGCAGCTGTATTTCGCCGTGGCGTGATCCTTGGCCCGGCCCTGGCGTCTTGACGGCGACGCGCTGATCCTGTCGGTCAGGCTGACGCCCCGGTCGTCAAAGGAACAGCTGGGCGGCATATGGCAGGATGCGCAGAGCGCCGAATGGCTTTGCGCCAGCGTCCGGGCGGTCCCGGAAAAGGGCAAGGCGAACGCCGCGCTGATTGCGCTGCTGGCAAAAACATTGGGCGTTCCTTCCGGGGCGATTTCGCTGGAAGCGGGCGACACATCGCGGCTAAAGCGGGTCCGCATCGCCCGACATGGGGTTATGGTGGCGGACAAGCTCGAATCATGGACAGGTGAGGTATGAAAGTCGGACGGATCATCGATGGTAAGGCCTTTGCCGCGCGGCTGCGGGAGCAGGTCGCGACCGGGGTCGAGGGTTTTGCGGCGCAGGCCGGACGCAAGCCGGGGCTGGCGGTCGTGCTTGTCGGCGAAGACCCGGCGAGCAGCGTCTATGTCCGCAACAAGGGCAAGGCAACGATCAGCGCGGGCATGGAAAGCCTGGAATTTCACCGCCCCGCAACGATCGGCCAGGACGAACTGCTGGAGCTGATCGACGAACTCAATGGCGATGACGAGGTGGACGGCATCCTGGTCCAGCTTCCCCTCCCCGGCCATATCGACGACAAGGCGGTGATCGCCGCCATTGACCCCGCAAAGGATGTCGATGGCTTCCACATCGTCAATGCGGGCAGGCTGGCCGTGGGCGAAGAGTCGCTGGTGCCGTGCACGCCGCTCGGCTGCCTCATGCTGCTGAAGGATGAGCTGGGCAGTCTGGACGGGCTGGAGGCGGTGGTCGTCGGCCGGTCCAACATTGTCGGCAAGCCGATGGCCCAGCTGCTGCTGAAGGAAAATTGCACGGTCACGCTGGCGCACAGCCGCACCCGCGACCTGGCCTCCGTCATCCACCGCGCCGACATCGTGATCGCCGCCGTCGGCCGGCCGGAGATGATCAAGGGCGACTGGATCAGGCCCGACGCGGTCGTCATCGACGTCGGCATCAACCGGGTCCCCGCTCCCGAAGGCGGCAAGACGCTGCTGGTCGGCGATGTCGCCACATCCGAAGCGATGAGCCACGTCCGGGCGATTACCCCGGTGCCGGGCGGCGTCGGGCCGATGACGATCGCGGTACTGCTCCGCAACACGCTGGTCGCCGCCTGCCAGCGCAAAGGCCTGCCGGTGCCTGAGGGGCTGTAGCTTCAAGCGTGCGTTGAGTTGGCTGATGTGGGTGGTGAACTGCCATTCCCCTCCCGCTTGCGGGAGGGGTTAGGGGAGGGCATGTCACCGCCATTTCCCTAACAGGCCCTCCCCCAGCCCCTCGCGCAAGCGGGAGGGGAGTTATACCCGGCAACCCTCAAAACGGGATCGCCGGCCCCGGCTCGTCGCTCAGCAGGATCAACTGCCCCGTCACCATATCCGCCCCGGCAAGCCAGTCGATCGTCTCAGCGAGCGTGCCCGCCCAGCCTTCGGACACGGCCACGCCGTTCACCCGACCCTGCGGAGCCGCCGCGACCGCCAGCTTCCGCACCTGAAGCGAAAGCTCGGAGAGGCCCAGCCGGTCCGGCGCGTCAGCGATCATCACGACAGCGCCCCGGCCCGGCGCGGGCAGCGCCGGACCCGCAGCAAACACCCGAAGGTCCGCATTCCCCTGCACCCCGCCGGTCTCCACCTGCCAGCCCAGCGCGCGCAATCCTTCCGCCGCGGCACGGGCAAGCGGCGACTGCATCTCGTCCATCCAGGCGCGTTTCATTTTCGCGCCCGGCCCATGGTGATGCCGATCGATTCGCCGCGTTCGGACAGCGCCAGCTTCACGATCTTGACCTCGACATGCCGCACCTTGCGATCCTGCAACAGCACGGTTTCGATGATATGTTCGGCCACCGCCTCAATCAGCGTGAAGTGCCTGCCCTGCGGCAGCGCGGACGAAGCGGCGTGCTTCAGGTCCATATAGTTTTTCGAATGGCTAAGCGGCGTGTCCGGGGCATAATGTCCCGCCATCTCCAGCGTCGCGCGCACGCTGATGCGCAGCGGCTGCGGCAGGTGGGTCTCCTCCGAATAGATGCCGGTCAGCACATCGACGTCCAGATCATCGACCTCCAGGACCAGATAGTCCCCATCCCCGTTCATGCCGCCGCTACCCTTCGTTCCAATTACCGCTTTATATTTGCGCGCGAACCGTTAAAAGCCCCGCGCTTGCGGCGCTGATGCCCGCGAACGGACGGAACCGCAAGAATTGTCGCACATAACAGCCCTCTCCACGCAAAGCGATAGCGCGGTCGAAGCGCTGCTCGACGCCGCCTTCGGTCCCGGCCGGCAGCAGCGGACGGCGTATAAAATCCGTGCCGGAATGCCGCCCATTGCCCATCTGAGCTTCGCGGCGTTGGATGCGCGCGGCACGATGGTGGGGCTGCTGCAAAGCTGGCCGGTCGCGTTGATCGATGGCAAGGGGACGGAACATCCGCTCGTCATGGTCGGCCCCGTCGCTGTCCTCCCGACGCTCCAGCAAGGCGGCATCGGCAAGGAACTGATGCGGGAGCTAATGGCGCAAGCCCGCGCACGCGCGTGCGATCCGCTGATGATGATTGGCGACCCGGAATATTATGGCCGCTTCTTCGGCTTTTCCGCCGCTGGCACCGCTGGCTGGGAAGCGCCCGGACCGGTCGAGCGCCACCGGCTGCTGGCCCAGTCGGTCGATGGCCGCCCACTGCCCGGCACAGGCAGGCTGGGTCCACGCAGCACGGGGTTGCGGGCGGCCTGTTGAGCTGGGGAGGAGCGCGACGCTGCTCGTCGAGAATGTCAGCACGTGCCCACCCCCCGACATCCCCTTTGCCTTCTCATCCGCAACATCCTATCTCCCGGACTATGCGGATGGACGAACCGGTGGATCTGGAAAAACTCTCTCTGGCTGAGATCGCCAGTCTGGTGGAGCAGCAAAAGCTGCCGCCCGTCGATCAATGGAATCCCCCGCATTGCGGGCATAGCGACATGCGGATCGCGTCCGACGGCACATGGTTCCACCAGGGTTCGCCCATTGGCCGCCCCGCCATGGTGCGTCTGTTTTCCACAATTTTGCGGCGGGAGCCCGATGGCGGCCATGTGCTGGTGACGCCGGTCGAAAAGTTGGACATCGATGTGGAGGATGCGCCCTTTCTGGCCGTGGAACTGCGGTCGGAGGGTGAAGGATCGGACCAGCGGCTGACCTTCCGCCTCAATACCGGCGATCTGGTGATGGCCGATGGGGACCATCCCCTCCGGTTCGAGGATCGCGGCCATGGCATGCACCCCTATCTGCATGTGCGGGGCGGGCTGGAGGCACTGGTGGCGCGGCCGGTTTATTATGAACTCGCCAATCTGGCGATCGAGGCCGATCACGCGCCCCTGGGGCTGTTCAGCCAAGGAGCGTTCTTTCCGATGGACATGGCCGCATGACCCTGACCGAGCGGCTACGGACTGCGTTGCGCAAGGGGCACGAGACCGACCCACGGCTTCATGTGGAGGACGATCCCCGGCTGCCGGAGAATGCAACGCTGGCCCCCGCCGCTGTGCTGATCCCCGTCACCAACCGGCCTCGGCCCGGCCTGATCCTGACGCAGCGCACGGCGCACCTGCGCAAGCATGCAGGGCAGGTCGCCTTTCCCGGCGGCCGGGTGGACCTGACCGACATTGATGAGATCGACGCGGCACTGCGGGAGGCGGAAGAGGAAATCGCCCTTCCCCGCGCGCAGGTGGAGGTCATCGGCACGTCGGACCGCTACCGCACCTTCACGGGTTTCGACATCACGCCGGTGCTGGCGGTGATCCCGCCCGACCTGCCGCTTGTTCCGCACGCGCATGAAGTGGCCGACTGGTTCGAAATGCCTTTGGACTATGCGCTCGACCCCAAAAATCAGGTGCGGCGCTCGATTGAGTTTCAGGGTGCGCAACGGCCCTATTTCGAAATCATGTGGGAGGACCGCCGCATCTGGGGCGTCACGGCCGCGATTCTGGTCAATCTGGGCAAGAGGCTGAACTGGTGACCGCGACGCTGCCAGACACAGTGCCGGACATGGATTGGCGGCGGCGGCCGGGGCTCGACCGGCTGCTTGCGGCGCTGGACGCGGACAAGGGCATGAGCCGCTATGTCGGCGGGGCCGTGCGGGACAGCCTGCTGGGCATTCCCGTGGCCGATGTCGATATCGCCACGCGGTACGTGCCGCAAAAGGTGATGACGAGGCTCCAGCGCGCCGGGATCAGGGCCGTCCCTACGGGAATCGATCATGGCACGGTGACCGCCGTGCTGGACGGCTGGCCCGTGGAGATCACCACACTGCGCCGCGACGTGGCGACCGATGGACGGCGCGCGACCATCGCCTATAGCGATGATTGGCGGGAGGATGCGGCGCGGCGCGACTTCACCATCAACGCTCTTTACGCCGATCCGCTGAGCGGGAAGATCAGCGACTATTTCGGCGGTCTGGACGACCTGAAGGCCGGCCGAATCCGCTTCATCGGCAACGCCGCCGACCGGATCGAGGAGGACCATCTCCGCATTCTGCGCTATTTCCGTTTCGTCGCTCGCTTCGGTGTCGCCGATCCACAGGCCGAAGCCTATCGGACCTGCGTCGCCAGGGCGAACAGCCTGATGGCCCTGTCGCGCGAGCGCGTCGCCGATGAACTGTTGAAGCTGCTGGCCACCGCCGATCCTCTGCCCGCGCTACGCCTTATGGTCGATGGCGGGATTTTCAGGCCGGTATTGCCGGAGATCGAACAGGCGGGGGTGGGGCGTCTGGAAAAGCTGATCGCGCGGGAGGCGGCATCCGGGGTGGAGCCCTCGGCCCTCCGCCGTCTGGCAGCGCTGCTGCCCCCCGACAGCCGCATCGCCGATAGCGTGGGTGCCCGGCTGAAACTGTCGAACAAGGCCCGCAAGCGGCTGTCGCTGGCCCACGACCCTGCCTGGGACGGCATCGTCAAGCCGGGCGACCTGGCCTACCGGATCGGGCGGGAAAGCGCGATCGACCGCCTGCTGCTCGATAACAGGCGGCCCGTTGCGGAGGCCGCATCCCTGCTGTCATGGGAAAAGCCGCATCTGCCCGTAAGCGGGGGCGCATTGGTCAAACGCGGCCTTGCCGCCGGGCCACTGGTCGCGCGGGCCCTGCAGCAGGTCGAGCAACGGTGGATCGAGGAAGGCTATCCGGACGCCGACCGGGTCAATGCCATTGCCGATGAGGTGGTGGCTCATACGCTATCTCATCGAGAATGACCGTTAGGGATGGTGAGGAGACATAGCCCCTCCCCTTCAGGGGAGGGGCTTAAAGGCAGCCATGTCGAAGGGTTTAGTACGCCTGTCGGCGCCCGAAACCCTTCGACGAAGCTGCCGTTGAGAAACTTAACCCGTCGTCCCTGCGAAGGCAG